>JAICPX010000005.1 GCA_025929635.1 Chitinophagaceae bacterium | reverse complement strand
ACGCCCAGGGGATCAAAGTACCACCGGATGACTTGTTTCCAACAATCGCCTTAAGCAATGCGTTTAGCGGTTCTATCGGCATCATTTTTATCATTGCATTGATCTCTGCATTGTTTCCAAGCGTTGATGGAGCAATTACCTCACTCACCTCTTGCTTTTGCATTGACATACTCGGCTTGAAAAAAAGACCGGGAACCGAAAAGGAAAAGAAAAGAACGAGATTGAAAGTGCATTTCACATTTGCGCTGGTATTTTTCCTTATGGTTTTGATCTTTAAATGGATGAATGATAAACTCATTATTGATTTTATCCTGAAGTTCGCGGGTGTTACTTATGGCCCCTTGCTTGGACTTTTTGCTTTTGGAATTTTGACAAAAAGAAAACTCCAGAGTAACCTGATCTGGCCTGTTTGTATCATAGCCCCCTTACTAGCACTGGGACTGGATGTATTGAACAATCCGTCATGGTACGAATCAAAACTACATATTAAACTAGGTCTCGATAGTGTGTCGAATCAAGTTTTCAATGGTTATAAAATAGGATATGAGTTTATATTGATCAATGGTCTTATCACATTTCTCGGGCTGCTAAGCATTTCAAGACCTGCCACAAAAGAAGAATTGAAGCTTGACCCACAACCCGCATAGATTTATCTTTGCACACCTACGCCGGTTTTGATAATAATTATTTTATTACAAGTGCTTCGGCGCATAAAACAAAAATTGTTAATTGGAACTGATCAATCCTCTTGTACAAGACTATGCGGAAAAATTTAGTTCCGCAGAAGATGCATTGCTGAAAGAAGTCAATGATTACACCACACAGAATCATCCCGAACATCACATGTTAAGCGGGCATCTTCAGGGCAAGTTTTTGGAGATGGCAAGTATGATGATCAGGCCCCGACGCATCCTTGAAATTGGGACATTTACGGGCTATAGCGCTTTATGCCTGGCCAAAGGGTTGACAGATGACGGGGTTTTACACACCATAGAACTAAGGGAAAACGATGCCGCAACAGCAAAAGGCTTTTTTGATCGCTCTGTCTATAAAGAAAAGATCATTTTACATACGGGAGACGCTAAACAGATCGTTAGTAAGCTGGACGAGATCTTTGATCTCGTATTTATCGATGCGGATAAACCCGCTTATATCGAATATTTTAACCTCGTTTTCCCAAAACTGAGAAAAAACGGGTTTATTTTTGCCGATAATATATTTTTTCATGGCCAGGTCCTTGAAACCAGGCCCAAAGGAAAAAACGCGATAGCAATCAAAGAATTTAACCAGTATATAAGCGAAAGAACCGATATCGAAAAAATGATTGTTACGCTACGTGATGGCCTGTATTTAATAAGAAAAAAATAATATCATCTATGCAATATCGTAAGATCCTGTTCCTTTTCGTTACCTCCTTTATTCTGAAAAACTCCTTTGCACAGCAGCTTGACCCGGTCGTAATCGACTATATAAATAAATATAAGGAGTTAGCCATATCCGAAATGCAACGCACTGGTATCCCAGCATCCATTAAGCTTGCACAAGGCATTCACGAAACAAATGCAGGCACCAGTGACCTAGTAAGAAGATCAAACAACCATTTTGGATTAAAATGCAAATCGGAATGGAGAGGCATGACGGTGAAGCATACTGACGATGCACCAAACGAATGCTTTCGCAAGTATGAAGATCCAACAGATTCTTACAAGGATCAATCTGATTATCTTAAAAAATCTGTTCGGTATGCTACCCTGTTCAATCTTGATCCTACAGATTACAGAGGCTGGGCTTATGGTTTGAAAAAAGCGGGTTATGCTACTAATCCCAAATATTCCCAGGTTATCATCAAGCTGATTGAAGATTATGACCTCCAGGATTACACAATGATCGCCTTAGGGAAATTAAAAGATGGACAGGAGACACTTGCACAGAATGATTCAAGAAAAGAAAACAAGACTGCTGATAAGAACGATGATAAAAAAACAGCGGTAAAGCCTGAGGAAAAGCCAGCAGCCGTATATACGGCTAAGGCGGAAAAAGCTCCGGTGATCGTTGAAGAAACCAGGCCGGATTATCCCGAAGGAGAATTTAAAATAAATGAAACTAAAGTTGTTTATGCCAGGAAGGGAACGCCATATTTATCAATAGCTGAAAAGTACGCAATACCCCTGGCAAGAATTTTTGAGTTCAATGAAATGAGGGTGCAGGAATCCGTTGACAAAGACAGGTTGATATATATTATGCGTAAAAGGAAAACAGGACTGAATGAGCAACATATAGTAAAGCCCGGGGAAACTTTAGCAGACATTGCACAAACCGAAGCATTACGTCTGGAGAGTTTACTTGAATACAATTATCTTCAACCCAATATGCAACCTGCAGTAGGTTCTGTGTTATATTTGCGTGCCAGGGCACCGGGAAAGCCGGCATTGGCTACAGGCAAATAATAACCAGATGGCACTTATAAAAGTTCATGATAAATCATTTGGACCTTTTCTTTCAGAGCAGGATATACAACAGCAGGTAAAGAATATTGCAGACGCTATCAATTCTGATTATGCAGGGATGAGACCAATGTTTATTGCGATTCTGAATGGATCATTCATGTTTGCTTCAGATCTTTTTAAATATTTGACCATTGATGCTGAAATTTGTTTTATCAAACTTGCATCTTATAAGGGAACAACATCAAGCGGGCAGGTAATTACGGCGATCGGGTTGGATGTTGATATCATTGGGAAAGATATTATCATACTTGAAGACATAGTTGATACCGGGAAAACGCTGAATGAATTTTTGCCAAAATTGCTTCATCACCAGCCTGCATCCATGAAGATTGCAGCATTGCTCCATAAACCTGACGCTGTGAAATTCCCCATCAGGATCGATTATCTCGGATTTTCGATCTCCAACAAATTTGTAGTAGGGTATGGTCTTGATTATGATGGCCTGGGGAGAAATTTGAAGGAAATTTACCAGGTGGTATAACATTCTCATTCTACTACTGATTTAAATTTTGTACTTTGATCAAAAGGTTAATATCCGATTGAAAACCTTTGTGCAAATAGTCTTAGTGCTGCTGCTTGCTTTGCGATCTCACGGACAGCAGTTTTATCTCCGCGGAGAGGTGCGGGATGAAGGTGGCAATCTTTTACAAAATGTAAATATCCGCCAGTCCAGTACAGGTTATCTTTTTCGCACAGGAAATTCTGGATCCTTTGGTATTCCTTCAGCAAAGGGCGCCGATACACTATTGTTCACTTATGAAGGGTATCAGCGGGAACAAGTAATAGTTAAAGCAGAAAAATACCTCACGCTGCACCTGAAGCTCTTGCCGGCTATCGCCTCGAGCAACAGGAAGGGCAAGCTTGCATCGCTTACACAAGATCTGGCAAGAGAAAATCAACGGAAATGGTATTCAGGCGATGAGACCTATGCGAGTATTGTCGAAAACAAGTTTGTTGAGGCAAAACAGTATCCCACCACGGCAATTGCTTTGAATATCGATCGTGCTTCCTACAGCAATATCCGCAGGTTCATCAATCTAAACCTCGAAGTGCCACCGGATGCCGTACGAATCGATGAAATGCTGAACTATTTCAATTTTAATTATGAAAAGCCGGCGGAAAATTCACTGTTCAAAATAAAAACGATGCTTACTGGTTGCCCCTGGAATAAGGACAACCAGCTTTTTTTTGTAAATGTTTTTTCTCAAAAACTAAATGTTGAATCATTGCCACCGTCAAACCTGGTTTTTCTTGTTGACATTTCAGGTTCAATGGACATGCCCAATCGTCTGCCATTGTTGAAATCGGCATTCAGAATGTTAGCCACAAACCTGAGAGAAAAGGACACGGTAAGCATTGTTGTTTATGGTGGCGCCGTGGGAGTGCTGTTATTTCCGACTGCGGGAAATGAAAAAGAAAAGATCATAAAAGCCATTGAGGAAATGCAGCCAGGTGGTTCCACTCCCGGTGAATCGGGAATTAAACTGGCCTATTCTGTAGCAAAGAAACATTTAATTCCAAACGGGAATAACCGCATTATACTTGCTACCGATGGTGATTTTAATGTAGGGGTTCAAACGGAACAGGAACTGGACGAATTAATATCGCGGCATCGTGAATCTGGTATTTATTTAACATGTCTTGGCGTTGGGATGGGTAATTATAAGGATTCAAAGATCCAGACGCTCTCACGCAAAGGCAATGGAAATTTTGCCTATGTCGACAATTTCCAGGAAGCAGAAAAGATCATCATGAAAGAATTCACACAGACACTTTATACCATTGCTGATGATGCCCGGATGTACATCACGTTTGATCCTTCCCTGGTGAAACAATTCCGTTTGATCGGTTTTGATAATAAAGTAGGGGCACTTGCTGATTCCACCGCAGAAGTGGAAGGAGGAGAAATAGGTTCTGGTCAATCCATTACAGCAGCATTTGAAATAGAACCCGGTTTTGTTGCGGGCACAAGTGTGTATTCTGATCACTATGCCCGGGTGAAACTGCAATACAAATTACCGGGTGATCAAATGAGGCATGAGGTGGGTGAAAAGTTTGCGTATGATCCTGTTCCGTATAAAGAATTGCATCCTTTGTACCGCTTTGCCTCTTCTGTTATTATGTTTGGATCAATTCTGAGATCATCTCAATTTGCAAAGGATATAAGCTGGGGTGATGTGCTTTTCCAGGCAAGTGAATCTGCAAATCCTACTGATGCAAGCCAGGCGCAGTTTGTCGAGATCGTTTATAAGGCGAAAGAATTTTATACTAAGAAGAAAAAGAAAAACAAGAATTAGTTGCCTGTAAATTCAAAATAAAGAAGCACTGCTGCCGAAACTGTCATCAATAAAAGTGTAATTACTCCAAGAATATTTGACCATTTGCCATTTGTAAACTCACCCATGATCTTTTTGTTATTTGAAATATGAAGTATCACTCCAATGAGTACCGGGGAAGAAATACCATATAATATTGCTGTATAGATCAGTGCTTTTATTGGATTCATGCCCATAAGGTTCATTGCAAGACCTATCAGTAGCGAAATAATGATAACCCAGTAGAACGGTTTTGCCTGGTAGTACTTCTTATCAAGCCCTCCATTCCAGTTAAAGGTCTCTGACAGCATGTACGACAAGCAACCGGTTAATACAGGTACTGCGAGCAAACCAGTGCCCAATACTCCCAGGCTGAACAAGAGATAGGATAATTTCCCGGCAAGCGGCTCAAGCGCCCCGGCAGCCTGTTCAACAGTGGTGATCTCGTTTACACCATCCTGGAACAAAACAGTGCCGGTCGTAAGTATTATAAAATACATTACCAGGTTTGAAAAAAGCATCCCGAAATTAACATCCAGGTCCATTTTTTTGATCATTCTTTTGTCAACGATCAGGTTACTTTTTTTATGCTTGATATCTTCTGCTTCCATAGTGGCCTGCCAGAAAAAAAGATAAGGAGAAATGGTCGTACCAAGAATGGCTACAAGGATACTGATAAAGTTTTTATCAAAGCTGATAGTTGGTATGAACGTATGTTTAATTATCTCACCCCAATCGGGTTTTGTAAGAAAGGGCACAATGAGGTAAAGGAGGAGAAATAAACAGAGATATTTTAAGATTGAAGCTATCTTTTTATAGGGTAGATAAATGATCAGTATCATCAGTATAAAAGTAATTGCGACAGTAAAACCAAAACTCGGGATTGAGGGCAAAATAAGATTTGCCACAGCTCCCATTCCCGCAAGGTTGGCGCTTATATTGAGAATAACAGCCGGGAAAGTAAAAAGGATCATTAAATACAGAATTCCTTTTGGATAGTTGTTGCGGATATTACTCGTCAGTCCTTTTGATGTAACCAGTCCAACTCTTGCACACATTTCCTGTATCGCGGCCATTAATGGAAATGTTATTAAAGCTGTCCACAGGGTTCCTAAACCAAACTGCGCACCAGCCTGTGAATAAGTAGCGATACCGGACGGATCATCGTCACTTGCACCCGTGACGAGTCCCGGTCCAAGTATTTTGAAGAAACGTTTTAGTTTTGATGGTTTCTTAGTTTTCTTAGCTGGCATATTATTGTTGCTCTATCCCTTAAAAATAATTGTGCCAGAATTTATTAAGGGAAGATATGGGTACGAAGTAAAAGCGGGAGACCAGGCACAGGTATTCTTTTTCCTTGCTTTAACAAAATAGTCCGGGAGAAATTCCTAACTTAAAAGTCGGTAACGATCCTGTTAATCATTAAACTGACTGTTATGAAAAAAATTTACTTGCTGCTACCGGCAATTTTCTTATGCTCTTATCTTCACGCTCAATTTAAGCTTGGTACCAATTATAGTTTGCTGATCCCGCAAGGAGAAATGGGCAATAATATCAACCCAGTGCATACGGTAAATCTTTCTTTTTTATATACTCCAAAAATATTTTGCCAACGATTTTCTGTAGGCACTGAAATGGGTTTTGGTAACTATGCTTATGTAACCAAAGAGCAGGATCTTCGTTTTCCCGATGGTTCGGGTATCAACACCGATGTGATCTATACCAGTAACGTTATAAACGCAGCATTGGTACTGCGGGCAAACCTGGCAGCAAAAGGAAAGCTGATCCCTTACATCGAAGCAAAAGCCGGCACCATAAATTTCTTTAGTAACGTGTATGTGGCCGATCCGGAAGATCAATCAAGTTGCAAACCATTGGAATCAAAAAACATTATCAGGGACAATACTTTTTTTGCAACGTATGGCGGCGGTGTTCAGGTTGATGTCGGTTTATTTGACAAAAAAGTTACGGCGGGAAAATTTATTATTGATGTTGGGATAAATAAAATAAAGGGTGGAAATTTAAATTATATTAATACTAAAGATATCCAGACCCATGTACATACCGATCCGAATGCTCCCGTAGACCCCGGTAAGGGTGAACCACTAAATGTTCAGTTCATTAACATTAGTACACAAACCATTCACGAACACCAGGTAGCGGAACTGCACAACAGCCAATTACGAATGATCGGAATTAAGATTGGTATGTTATTTAAGCTTGGAAATAATTAGGAAAACAATTCTCTCATCTTATCCAGGAAACTTTTATCCGTCTTATCAGGATGTGGTTTGAAGTTATTTGAGTGACTTAATTTTTCTAACGTGGCCTTTTCCTCAGCGCTTATGTTCTGAGGCGTCCAGACATTTACATGAATCAACTGGTCACCTTTTTGATAACTATTTACAGCGGGGAAGCCTTTGCCTTTTAGTCGGAAAATTTTTCCACTCTGTGTACCGGGAGGAATTTTTATCTTGGCCCGGCCATCAATTGTAGGAACTTCTAATTGAGTACCAAATACTGCATCCGGGAATGAAATATGCAGATCATACGCTACATTCATTCCATCACGCTGTAGATCTTTATGCGGTTCTTCTTCTATCAATATGATCAGATCTCCATATGTTCCACCTCTTTCGCCCGCATTCCCCTTGCCGCTTAAATTCAATTGCATTCCCTCCTGTACCCCCGCAGGTATTTCAACTGACATAGCTTCCTCTCCATACACCCGGCCTTCCCCTTTACAGGAATTACATTTAGCAGTTATAGTTGTACCTTCTCCATTACATGTTGGACAAGTAGTAACTGTTTGCATTTGCCCTATAAAAGTATTGGTAACTCTTCTTACCTGTCCTGAACCGCCACAGGTACCACAATTCTGGACGCTGCCCTTATCTTTTGCTCCGCTGCCATGACACGTATTGCATACCACGTGTTTTTTTACTTTAATATTCTTCGTAACACCTTTTGCGATCTCTTCATACGTCAGTTTGATCTTAATTCGAAGATTGCCGCCACGAACACCTTTACTTCTTGAGGTCCTGCCTCTGCCTCCTCCGAAAAAACTCCCAAAGAGATCATCACCGAAAACATCTCCAAACTGGCTAAAGATATCTTCCATATTCATTCCACCACCACCAAATCCACGACCGTTGCCAGTTACTCCTGCATGGCCATAACGATCGTACTGGGCTTTTTTATCTGTATCACTAAGCACTTCATAAGCTTCAGCCGCTTCCTTGAATTTTTCTTCGGCCCCTTTATCACCGGGGTTACGGTCAGGATGGAATTGCATCGCTACTTTGCGATATGCCTTTTTTATCTCATCTGAAGATGCCGATTTGTTGACCCCCAATATTTCGTAGTAATCTCTTTTACTCATACCCTCTGTCTCCCTAAAGGGAGAACTTAGATTTTAAACTGTCTTATTTCTATTGATAATTCCCCGGTCCAGGTTCCCTCGTCATTGCGAGCAACGCGAAGCAAAGCGGGACAGGGGGTTTTATTTCCCAACCACCACTTTAGCGTAACGAATAATTTTATCATTAAGATAATATCCTTTTTGAATCTCATCAATTACTTTTCCCCTGAGTTCTGCTGAAGGCACTGAGATCTCGGTAATAGCTTCGTGTTTATCCGGATCAAAATCCTGGTGGATCGTTTCCATAGCTTTCAATCCCTTTGCAGCTAACACATTTTTTAATTTATTGAAGACGAGCATAACACCTTCCTTTACCTGATCAATATCTTCCGAAGCGCTCATTTGTTTTTCTGCTCTTTCACAATCATCCAACACGTCAAGCAGATCAACGATCACTTCTTTACCGGCCGTCTGTATCAGCTCCGTTCTTTCCTTCTGGCTCCTTTTTTTATAGTTCTCAAACTCGGCAACTTTGCGGATAAATTTATCCTTCATTTCGCCAAGCTCGTTCCGGAGTATTTCTAGTTCAGGCTCATTTGTTATGGGTTCATTCAGATGCGAGGTACCGCTTATATTCTCGTCTGCATTCAGGCCCACCTCCCCCTCTTCGGGTTGCTGCATTTTTGCCTGTTCCCTGGCCTCTTTCATATCTTTTTGACGCATTTTTTTCAAAATTGATTGCAAAGGTAAGGTTTCAATAATACTGCCAACGAAGGTTAAGAGACAAATTGACGGACAGGCAGTTATTTGGCAATCTTCGGCCCAGACTACCTTTGCGCCATGATAAAAATCTACTTAAAAAAGAAGATCAGTCGAAGGGTGGCAGAGGGGCATCCCTGGATATTCGCAAATGAGGTTGACAAGGTAGACGGTTCGGTAGCCGGAGGCGAAATAGTGAGTGTCCTGGGTCATGATCATAAGTTTATTGGCAATGGATATATTAATCCAAAATCCCAGATACTGGTTCGTCTTTTAACGAGAAATAAAAACGAAGAGATCAACGAAGAGTTTTTTCATAGACGAATTCGCCAATGCTGGGAGTACCGCAAGAAGATAGGGTATGTGGAAAATTGCCGGCTTGTTTTCGGAGAAGCCGATTCTTTGCCTCAGCTGATCATCGATAAATTCAATGACCATTTCGTTATACAAACCCTGGCGCTGGGCATTGATATTTGGAAGCCGGCGATTGTAAACGCATTAAACAAGATATTCAAACCAAAAGGTATATATGAACGAAATGACGTACCGGTCAGGGAAGTGGAAGGAATGCAACAACAAAAGGGACATTTATCCGCTCCATTCGATACAAATATCATTATCCATGAAAATGGTTTAAGGTTTAATGTTGATATTGAAAACGGGCAAAAGACCGGTTATTTTTTAGATCAGCAGGACAACCGGCGGGCCATCCAACATATCGTAAGAGGAGCTGATGTATTGGGTGCATTTACCTATACGGGCAGTTTCGAAATCCACGCTGCATATTATGGCGCTAAGTCAGTTTTAGGTCTTGATATTTCTGAAAATGCCGTCCATCAGGCCAACAGGAATGCTGCGCTAAACGGACTGGATGCGATATGCAAATTTCAAACGGCAAATGCATTTGATGTATTAAAACAATGGAGTAAAGAAGAAAAAAAATATGACGTGGTAATGTTGGATCCGCCGGCATTTACCAAAAGCAGGGAAAACATTCGAAAAGCGATCACCGGCTATAACGAAATTAATTTGAGAGGAATGAAGCTTTTAAGACCCGGTGGTTTTCTTGTTACTTCATCATGTACAAGTCTTGTGGATGCCGAACTATTTTTGGAAACGATTGACATGGCAGCCAGGGATGCAAAAAGAAAACTCAGGCAGGTGGCTTTTCAAACTCAATCTCCGGATCATCCAATTATCAGGGGGATGGAGAACACACAATACCTTAAATTCCTGATTGTGGAGGTGCAATAACAATAGAGACAAGGCATGCCTTGTCTCTACATCAATCTTATATAAAATAAATTATTTCGACACCTGGAACTTGCCTGCCTCCACAATTTTTCCTGACTGATCCTTTAATTGGTAAATATATACCCCACGATTGTACGATGAAAGATCAAGTGTAGTGGTAGAACTGATGTTCTTTGCTTCGAACACCTGCTTGCCGATAAAGTTTATGACCTGCAATGTGAAGCCCTGACCGAAATTTTTTTGGAATTCAAACTTTGTAAAAGTTGTTGCAGGGTTTGGGTAAACTCTGAGAATACGCTGAAGCGCATCGGGAGATGGTTCCCGACTGGTCTGACCCTTAGAGTTAATGGTGGTCAACAGAATAATGGATATAAAAAGTAAAATTCTCTTCACTAAAACAAATTTACGTTTATTGCGCAAAATAGACGGAATTTTTTTTCCCTGCAACGTAAAAACCACATCCGCTGAAAAAAATTGTAAATCATGGTTTTAGGTTGCCAATATTCGTAAAAATCCCATTTTCTATCCCAGATTTTCAAGTGTAAGAGCAATGTTCTTAAAATTTGGTTGCTCACTTGCTTTTTCCAAAACCTCGGCATATTTAACTATTCCATTTGTGTCAATTACAAAGGCGGAACGCTTAGCAACACCCTTCATATTATAGCGAAACATTTCATAAATAGTTCCGTAAGCTGTTGAAACTTCTTTATTGAAATCACTCAATAATGAAAAATTAAGATTTTGTTCAGCTTTGTATTTTGCTAATGTGTGAAGTGAATCAACAGATATTCCAAACACTTTTGCATTGGTGTTATTGTAAAAGGAAATATTATCTCTGACAGCACAAAGCTCTGCAGTGCATGTACTCGTAAATGCAAGTGGAAAGAAAAGCAGCAACACATTCTGCCCTCGCTGATCAGACAGCGTTACTTTATTCTTTCCGGAATCATATAAAGTAAAATCAGGAGCAGTTTGTCCAACTTCTATTTTCATTATGTCTTTGTTTTGTCCGAAGATGTACCGGTTTCGATTGTCAAAGAAACAATTAACTTTCCTGAAAAGTTCTGTTTATTTAATCCCGATCTGATCGGGCAAAACCAACTGTTATGAAAAAAGTAATCACTGAATTCATCGGTACATTTTTTCTTGTCATGGGTGCTGCTTTGGGAGGCGGCATCGGCGCAGCGCTTGCATTGATGGTGATGATCTATGCCGGCGGGCATATTTCCGGTGCACATTATAATCCTGCAGTTTCATTAGCCGTGTGGATCCGGGGTAAGTTAAGCATTGGAGACATGCTTGGTTATTGGATGAGCCAATTTGCGGGAGCAATATTGGCTGCAATTGTTGTGGCAAATATTTTTGGAGTAGAAGGAGCCTCCAATTGTGCAGTTCCTGCCGATGGAATGATAAAAGCCTTGATTGCTGAGTTCGTAGGAACTTTTGCGCTGGCGTATGTTGTATTAAATGTAGCTACTGCAAAAGGAACTGCCGGCAACAGTTTTTATGGAATAGCAATTGCCGGAACTGTGCTGGCTATGGCGACAGTTATTGGAAAATTTTCAGGGGGTGCTTACAATCCTGCAGTGGCTATCGGATTGATCATACAAAAAACATTCTGCTTGTCACAGATATGGATTTACGTGGCCGGATGTTTGAGTGGTGCTGCGTTAGCTGCATTCGTCTTTAGAATGAATAATCCCGAGGATAAGTAAATTCGATGAAGGACTAATTATTTTAGAACCTTGGCTTGAAGTAAGGATTAGAACGATCTGCAAGCTTACCGATCCAGCTTATTGAAATTTCAAATCCTCCCCGGCCATGACTTGAAGGTTTCAGTTTGGAAATATTTGCATCGTAACTGAGTGAAACCGCAAAAGGGTGATAATCTAATTTAACAACTGGTATCAACGCATCATTCCAGCGCATAAATGTTCCGAAATGAATTGCATAATCCGGCTCATCAGGATAGGCCCCGATCTTTAAACCATACATGGCGCCAAATACAGTTTCTTTAAATGAACCCTGTCTTGAATGATCTGCCTGGATAGTGACATAGGTGTATTCATTTACACCTAATTTTAAACCTCCTGAAAGAACGTATTTGGGATTTAATTCTATGTTCTTGTCTTTATAAAATGTGCTTTTGGGACGATTGAAGTGATGATAAGCAACTCCAATGTAATAATTGTTATCAGGGTTTTCATTTAATACGGAATTCAAACTCAAGCCTACACTGCCATCAATATAGGCATACGTGGGATCGGTAATATTTTCGCCAATTCCCATCCCCTCGTATTGGCTGTTCGTTGTTACCCGGGACAGATCAATGCTGTGCTGAACCCAGCCTCCCATGAAACCAAGTGAGAGATAAGTATTTTTCTGATTGCTTAATGATTTATGGTAATTTAATGCAGGCAGGATCTTTGTTTGTGTAAAGGAAACAGTTCCTGCACGGTCATAGAATAGTTGCATTCCCAGTGTTACATAGTCATCTCCTTTGCCGACAGATGTTTTGTATTCTCCGCTAAGGGAGCCTGTTCTATAACCGGTAGTCACACTATTCCATTGATCCCTGTAAACTGCCTGTACCCGGACATCTCCTTCAAAAATTCCGGCCAATGCCGGGTTTCTTAAAAGAGGAGTTTCAAAAAATTGAGACATATGAAGGTCTTGTGCCTGGAGGCAAATTCCAAGAGACAAATTCCAAATTCCAACTAATATGATGAATCCTTTTTTCATTTTCACATATTATCTTATTAAGGCTACATTGCCATTATACGTTACCAGTTCTCCATTCTTGCAATAAATTTCTATTTGATATACATATACATCTGCATTTGCCTTCTTCCCTTTCCAATTGCCATCCCATCCTGCTGATGCCACATTTATTGGCATATCATATTTTTCAAATACAATTTCTCCCCACCGGTTAAATATCCTGAGAATTTTTGCACGATCCAATCCGGATCCACGCGGATAAAATACATCATTACTACCGTCTCCATTTGGCGAAAAGGTATTCGGAATAAAAAAGTTCTGACCGGTACAAACAACTTTCACAGTTACCTCACCTTTTGCGGTGCACCCGTATCTATCTGTGACATTTACAGTGTACCTGGTGGTAAACTGAGGGTTAGCGATTGGTTGCGGACAATTGGTACAGCTTAAATTTTGTGGAGGCAACCAGTTATATGCAATGATAGTTCCCGTATAATTAATATTTAACTGGGCGTCCGCCCCGGAAAGTATTGTAATAGGATCTGCAGCCGGAATTGCGGTAGGTTTGGGAACAGCATACACCTTATGTGTGCTTGTATCTGCACACCCCAGTTTATTGGTAGCGATCAACTGGATCGTGTAATCTCCGGAGTTGGAATATGAGGCCACTGCATCCTGTAATTGAGAACTGTTACCATTACCGAAAGACCAGGACCAGTTAACCGTTGAGTCAGGCTGTGTAATTGTACCCCGGAAGCTTTCGGGAATACCTAAGCAAACTGAATCTTTACCGATAATCGAAATGTCCGGCGTCTTGTAAACACGAACGGTATCGGTAAAAGAACTTGGACACTGATATTGGGTATTAACAGAAAGTTTAATAAAATATGTTCCGGGTGCAGTATAATCATGAACAGGATTTGTTGCCGTACTTGTATTGCCGTCCCCAAAGTCCCAAACAGTGGATGTAATTGGATCGTTCGATAAAGTATAGTTTGTGAATGTGACCTGGCCATTGTCACAAAACTCTTTTTTATCAATGCCAAAAAGAGGTAACGCTCCATATACGCTAACCGTTGCAAATGGTATATACGCTTCGCAACCGTATTTATCCGGTATAATCATATACGGATAATAATTTCCAGGTCCTTTGTATGTGTGAACCAGGCTGGTCTGTCTGGAACTATCTAATTTTCCATCGCCGAAATAAAATACATAATTAAATCCGGGAGGTGTTGTTACATTAAAGGTTACAGTAATTGAATCGCATCCTGATGCTGGGCTAAAACTTACCTGTGTATTAGCGACCGGGTCATAAGCATTTACTACCGACTCCGCGGAGTCAACACAACCACCATTTCCTAATACATATAACTTGGGATAATAAGTGCCGAAAGCATTGTAGAAGTGTGAGGGATTGTTTGCAGAACTGGTGGTTCCATCTCCGAAATCCCAATTATAACTTTCGTAGTCGCTTCCCAGGAAATTGAAACTTGTTTGTAGCGGCAAACAAATGCCTGTGCTATCGATCATGCTAAACGCTGCAACAGGTTTCCTGATCTTCACATAACCATTTTTCGTGATCGAATCTTCACAACCCGCCTGGTCGCGGATCTTAAGCTTTACATTATAATCATTGTTGCCTGCCGGGTAGTTGTGGGTGGGGTTTTGTAGTGTCGAAGTGCCTCCATCGCCAAAATACCAGTTATATGTCAGTCCTACCCCGGTTGATGTATCTATAAATTGCAATGGAGCAGAGGGACAATAAAATGTATCGGCATAAAATGCGGCTTTGGGATTGGTGATCAGCACGGCATTGACAATTGCGAATGTATCGGCACAATTCACATTATCTTTTACAACCAGGCTAACTGAATAGCTTCCTTCTTGTGAATAAACATGAGAGAAAGGAGGCGAAGAAAACGATTGTTGATTGCCATCTCCAAAGTTCCATGTCCATTGAGTGATCGGTGCTGCGGTTGGGGTTGAAAGATCATTAAATGTCATTGATTTATTTATACAGGCACCTGGCCCATTCGGGGTAAAGGCTGCAACCGGACCACTTATCACCATGAAACTGTTTAACGTAACGGAATCAAGGCAACCATTGATATCCTCAATCACTAATTTCACATCATACGTTCCATAAGTTGATAAGCTGAGATCAATGCTTCTGCTTGTATCGCTGAAAGTGTAGGGACCAATGATCCAGGTGTAATCTTTTATGTTGTCCGGGTTGCTACCCGTTGCTGATAAAGTAAATACTTCACTCTTACAAACGGGATTTTTGCTGGCAGTTAACGCAACGGGTTCATCAATGATTCTAATGTCCTTTGTGGTGGTGTATGAACAAGGTCCATTCGTTACACTTAATGTTGCCGTGTAAGTTCCATACGCAGGATAAGTAAATGTGGGAGGTGTTATGCTGGTGAAAACGGTGTTGGCAGGATCACCCATTTTCCATTCATACGTAATCGGACCATAAATAGCATTCGTTAAAGAACTGTCTAAGAATGTAACCTGTAACTTATTATTACAATTAGTTTGATAGCCAAACTTGGCAACAGGTGGTTTGACCTGGATTGGTTTTGTCAGCGAATCTGCACAACCGTTATTTAAAACGACAAGCTTTACATTCAATAGCCCTGTATCGACAAACACATGTGATGGGTGTTGTAAGATAGAAGTAAGGCTATCGCCGAAATCCCACAACCATTTTACATTGGCACCAGGGGTGGTTGTTGAAAGATCAGTGAACTGAATAGATGTGCTTGCGCAGGTATTGTTTGGGGTAAAACTAAAATTCACGGTTGGCGGTGTCCCGGTCAATACACCATCCGGAACATCTGCAGTTACAACACAACCGTTTTGTGTTGTAATGGTAAGCTGGAGATCATAATTGCCCACAGTTGTATAGGTATGAATTGGCGACTGAGTTGTATAAATACCTCCAGGTTCACCGAGGTTCCATGAGTAACTAATGATGCTGTCTACCGACTGAATATCTGCCACAGGTTGAAAAGTAAAAGGAATACACCCACCGTTAGGTGCATTACTTATTCTTACAGTTGTCGGGCTGATCTTAATGTATTGATATTTTGTGATTGTATTGCTGCATCCGCCAGGAAGGGTTATTGTTAAAGTAACAGAATAAGATCCCACGGTATTGTAAGTATGTGATGGATTTCGTGACGTGGAAGTACTCCCATCACCAAAATCCCAAAGCCATGTTGACGCGGCCGGGCTAAGATCAGAAAACTGGACAGCAAAAGGAATTTTACACGAAGTAGAATCATTTGCCGTAAAATCAACTGAAGGTTGAGTATTAACTAAAACCGTTTTTGTAACCGAGTCAATACAGTTTCCATAATTGTTGATCAATTTTACCTGGAAAGATCCGCCTGCCAAATAAGTTTTGATCGGGCTGACTTGTGATGAAGTGGTACCATCACCGAAATCCCAGAACGAGCTGACCGGTGACGGGGAGGAATTGTTTTGAAACGTAACGGATTGCCCAAAGCAAATGCTGGGAGGAGCAATAAAATCAGTTGTTTTACCTGCTACAATAATATTTTTTGTAATTGTTCCATTACAGCCCAGATCGCTTTCTACAGTTAGCTGCACAGGGTATGTGCCTGGTGATGTGTAGACCGCGGTTGGATTAGCTAATGTTGATGTAGGTCCTCCATTTCCAAAGTCCCAGAGATAGGTAAGATTTCCTGGCCCGCTGGATTGATCCTGGAAACTAATATTAAAAGGTGGCTGGCAAGTCGCAGGTTGCGAAAAAGCAAAGTCTGCATCAATACCATTTATGATTCGTATGTACCTGCCAATTGATTTGAAACTTTGACAGCCAGTACTGCTCGTGACCTGCAAAGACACTGTGTAGAATCCTGCGGCCGTATACTCATGTGTGGGGTTTTGTGATGTTGACGTAGCTCCGTCTCCAAAATTCCAGAGCCAGTCTGTAATACTACCACCGCCAGCAGGAACTGTGGTTTGATCAGTGAACTGGATAGTTGCCGGGACACAGGCCGTGGTGATGTTAGCAGTGAACCCTACAACAGGAGATGGAAAAACAGTGATGTAGTTTATTTTTTCTTCATCATCTACGCCCGAACTATTTCTCACTATTAATTTTACGGTATAGGTGCCCGGTGCAGAAAAAGTAACAACAGGGTTCTGTTGAGTTGACAATGTAACGCCAAAATCCCAGGCCCAGGATGTTGGATTGTTGGTAGAAATATCGGTGAACGTTACGGTCAGCGGGGCGCAGCCCGAAGTTCGGTTTGCTGTAAAGTCTGCCACGGGTGCCTGGCCAGCAGCCCGGTATCCGACTGTGAACAGCAGAATAGAAAGGGCGGCTAAATGGCACTTCAGGATATTAAAACTCTTTATTCTCAATAGTAGTACGTATTTGAGCAGTCTGATATGATAGCAATAGGGTCGCATTTCTGGCTTTGCATAAAAGTCAATTAATGTCTGGAAAATCAATAGGATAATTAGAAAACTCAGGCCCCGTTACTTCACTTTGATAAAGTTTGAGTATTGACCAGTTCCATAATTGATCGTTTAAGGACCAATTTTTCGTAGGCAGGATTTATTGCTTATCTAACCTTAAGGTCTTTGTCTCAGCACCATTAGTTTGTGTAGCTTCCACGTAAGTCCAGCTATTCTTTGTGATATTCCAGGTTCCATTTATAAGCGCAATTGGATTCGTCGCCCCGGGGAAACTTGCCCAGGTGGTCATGGCCGAGGCATTTCCATCCCAGTTACCCGTTCTTTCGGTAACGCCATTATTAATGGCATCCACGGTCTTATTGCTGTAATATTGAAACTTATATGTTGAAAAGCTGGACGTAATATCTGCACCGTTTTGGGTGAACTTGGTAACCTTCCATTGACCGTCGGTCATGGCCTTAATGACAAGATCCTCACCAATTTGTTCGACTGTTCGTCCACAGTTTGCCAAGGTAAAGGAGAACAGGAATAAGGTAAATAGTCTTTTCATAAGTGGGCTTAAAAGGAAAGCCAAGATAGTTATTATCGATGACCCATGCAATAGGAAAATAGCTTCCCGAATAAGCGCAAAAGCCGTTCCATCAACGGCTTTTGTAGAAATATTTTGGGGCAGAAATTATTTTGGGAAGTCAGGAGCCGCTTTTATTTCATTCAGTTGTTTGGTGTGCCGGTCTGTATGTGAAGAAATCATGAGGCAAAGCTGGTAACAATCCAATAAACCAAATGACATTTGCACAAAATGATTACGCAAATCTTCGGAAGTGGCTTTAATGTACTTGATATGTGCGGCCCTGGCTGTTTTAAAATCATTCATTGCTTCATCTAAAGTTCTATAGCCGGTGTTTTGCGGTTCAAAAGGCGGGGATGTTTTTACTTTATTTTCCCTGCTTTCAATCATATTAATTACCTGTTCGTCTGTTAATTTATGATCCTTTTTCTTTTCAGGGGTTGCGGGTTCTTTCATGCTTTTTTCAAGCCTTGCCCACAAATTTTTTTCCGAAATGGCAATATGATAAACACACTCTGTTACCGACCATTTGTCTGCTGCAGGCTTGAAATCCAGTTGTGCTGAGCTCAGGCCTTTAATTGCATTCTGCACCTCTGCCTTTGTGTTCTTCATGTGATCGGCAGCGTATTTTCTCTCTTTTTTTGACAGCACATCATCAGTGGGTGTGCCCGCTAATCCAGAAATGACAATAAAAAGAAGAAGAAGATAATGGTAAGTTTTTCTTCGTGGCATAGCAATCTATTTTGTTCTATTATCGGGGGACGGGTTAATTTTCGCCAGGTAGGTTGGGAGGGAAAAGTTACGAAAGCATTTCAATTCCGGTGTCATTTTTTCTGCACTTTTTTACAAAATAATCCAGGTAAGGCTTTATTATCTTTAACCAATGAAAATTAAAGAGGTCGTTGCTGCCCTGGAATCCTTAGCGCCAGCCTCATTGCAGGAAAGTTATGACAATGCCGGGCTTATAACGGGCGACGAAAATGCCGAATGTAGCGGAATCGTAGTTTCATTGGATGCCACTGAAGCAGTAATTGATGAAGCCATAAAAAGGAATTGTAACATTGTTATCTCTCATCACCCCATAGTCTTTTCAGGTCTCAAAAGACTCACAGGAAAAAATTATGTTCAAAAGGCCGTTATTAAGGCAATAAAAAAAGACATCGCTCTTTACGCAATTCATACCAATCTCGACAATATTATCAATGGAGTAAATGGGCGAATTGCCGGTTTGCTTGGGCTAACGAATATTTCCATTTTATCGGCAAAAGAAAACCAATTAAAGAAACTATACACGTTTGTTCCGGCGGCCGATGCTGATAAAGTGAGACAGGCAATTTTTGATGCCGGGGCCGGGCATATCGGGAACTATGAAGAGTGCAGTTTTAATGCTGAAGGTTTTGGAACATTCAAAGGCGGGATGAATACTGATCCTTATGTTGGAAAACCTGGGGAGCTCCATAAAGAAAATGAAATAAAAATTGAAGCGGTGTTTCCCACCTGGTTAGAGAACACGATCGTCAAGACCTTATTATCAGCACATCCCTATGAGGAAGTTGCCTATGATGTTATTAAACTTGACAATAAATTCCCGATTATCGGGTCAGGTGTAATCGGAGAGCTGGGTAAATCAATAGCTGAAATTGAATTCTTAAAACAAATAAAAGAAAAATTTCGGCTGCCGATCATCAGGCACACGCAACTGCGGGGTAAAGAGATCAAAACAGTAGCAGTATGTGGTGGAGCTGGAAGCTTCCTGATTTCCAGCGCGTTGGCTTCCGGAGCGGACATTTATATAACTTCAGATATCAAGTATCATGAGTTCTTCGATGCTAACGAGAAAATGATCATTGCCGACATCGGCCATTACGAAAGTGAACAATTCACCATCAACCTCTTGCAGGAATTTTTGGAACAAAAATTCCCTACCTTTGCCGTCCTTAAAACAGAGGTGAATACTAACCCGGTGAGGTATTTTGTGTAAAGCTGAATTGCACTATCAATCAAAATAATCAATCAAATAAATGAGTACAGTAAAAGAGTATTCGGTACAGGAAAAATTAACCAGTCTTGTTTCACTTCAAAAAATTGATTCCAAGCTGGATGAATTAAAAGTATTGAAAGGTGAGCTTCCAATGGAAGTTGCTGACCTGGAAGATGAGATCCAGGGTTTGCATGCAAGACAAACCAGGATCGAAGAAGAGATCAACGGTATCACGGAGTTTATTGAGCAGAAGAAGGAGGCGATCAAAGAATCAGGGGCCCTGGTGAAAAAGTATGAGAAACAAAGCAACAATGTAAAGAACAATCGGGAATTTGAAGCGATCAACAAAGAGATCGAGATGCAACAATTGGAAGTAAAGCTTGCTGAAAAGCATATTAAAGATGCTACTGAAGAGATAGCAGAGAAGGCTGTGTTGCTCGATAAAGCAAAAAAGACAATTGCCAGTAAAGAAGGGATCCTGAATACAAAAAAGGAAGAATTGGAGAAGATCATTGCGTCTACCGAAAAAGAAGAAAAACATTTTAATAAGCTGGCTTCAGAAGCAAGAGATTCGGTTGATCATCGTTTACTTGCCAGTTATAAAAAAATACGTGATAGCTATCGCAATGGGTTAGCCGTTGTACAAGTGGAGAGAGATGCGTGTGGAGGGTGCTTCTATGCGATTCCTCCGCAAAAACAAAGCGAGATTCGCCAGCACAAAAAGATCATGGTATGTGAGAACTGTGGACGTGTGTTAGTTGACAGCGATCTTCACGCCGCAGTCGAGATAAAATAAGCGCAAATAGATTTTTTTTCTCCCCGCCTGGTTCTTACCGGGCGGGGTTTTTTCTTTTAAATTGCATCATGCTGCAACAACTATCCATTCGCAACTATGCTATTATTGATGCAATCGATATAAGATTTCCTGACGGAATGAATGTGATCACCGGGGAAACAGGGGCCGGTAAATCGATCATTATGGGAGCTTTGGGATTGATCCTCGGCGCCAGGTCCGATTCATCTGCATTGCTGAACAAAGAAAAAAAATGCATTGTGGAGGGAATTTTTAAGGCTGACCATAGATCAATAATAAAAACTTTGCTGATGCAATATGATCCCGATAATTACCGGGAAGGTGCTGAAGAAGAATTAGTGCTAAGAAGAGAAATTTCGGTAGCGGGGAAGTCAAGAGCATTTATTAATGATACTCCTGTAAATCTTGAACAGTTAAAAGAATTCAGCGGTTTGCTTGTTGACCTGCACCAGCAGTTTGACAGCCTGCAATTAGGAGAAAATGAATTTCAACGGGAGGTAATGGATGCATTGGCGGGAACCAATGACCTTGTAGATCAATATCAATCTACCTATTACCAATGGAAAACGTTGCACAAAGAACTTGATGTGCTGAAAGAGCAAAAACTCCAATTTGATAAAGAAGCCGACTATAACCGGTTTCAGTACGGAGAATTAGAAGAGGCTGCGTTCAGGAGCAATGAACTCGAAGAAATAGATACTGAATTAAAAATGCTGAACAATTCCGAAGAGATCAGGACTGTTCTATCGACAGTTTGTTTTGAGTTGAAAGAGACCGAACACCCAATTGTTCAGCAATTAAAAAGTTTGTCAAATCAATTACAGGGGTATTCAACGTTTCATGTTCAGCTCCCGGAACTGGTAAAAAGATTACAATCGGCCCAGGTGGAGCTGCAGGATATAGCCAATGATCTTGATAACATCAGCACGCATATAAATTATAGTCCCGAAAGAATTGAACAATTAAATGAACGGCTTACATTAGGTTACAAATTATTAAAGAAACATGGAGTAAAAACTACTTCAGAGTTGTTGGCCATTCAGAAACAATTTGAAGAAAAATTGCAGGCTGTATTGAATATCGATGAGGAAATAAAGAATAAGGAACAGGTTGTCGTAGCAACAAGGAATGCCTTGTCCCTACAAGCAAGAACAATATCGGAAAGAAGGCAGAAACAGGTAAGGCCCTTAGAAGAAAAAGTAAATAAACTATTGGCGCAGGTGGGAATGCCAAATGCAAAGATAAAGGTGGAGGTTAAGGATAAGGTTGAGTTGAATGCATTTGGAATGGACAGTATTGAGTTTTTATTTGATGCTAATAAAAGCGAACTGTTTTTGCCTGTAAGAAAAGTGGCGAGTGGTGGAGAATTGAGCAGGCTGATGCTTTGTATAAAGTCATTGGTTGCTCAAAAACTTGATATGCCCACCCTGATCTTTGATGAGATTGATACAGGGATCTCCGGTGAAGCCGCAAGACAGGTTGGAATTATCATGAAAGAGCTTGCCGATAACCGCCAGCTGATCTGCATTACGCATCAGCCGCAACTTGCGGGGAAAGCCGACGCTCATTTCTTCGTATATAAAGAAATAGAGAGGAATGAGGTCAGGACAAATATCCGGTTGCTGAATAAAGATGAACGAATAACAACCATTGCTAAAATGCTGAGTGGCGAGAAACCAACAGCTGCAGCCATTGAAAATGCAAGAGAAATGGTCAACAACTGAGATTGTCAATAGACAACAAGCGATGCGCAAATGAAGTCCTTAATCATTCTTTCCTTAGTGATTGTCTTCATGATTAGCGGATATTTGTTAAATATCTGGATTCAACACATCCTCCAACCACGACGATCAGTTGGGCGGTTGTTATTTTATCTTTTAATAGTGCTGGTTTCCATCTTTGTTTTATCATTCCTGATGGTGTTTGTAATCACGAAACTTTACCCGGGCGAGCTAAGGAAATAACTTCTTACTTTTACCGCCCAAAAATGATAAGTTATGGCATATAATCTTTTAAAAGGTAAAAGGGGAATTATTACGGGGGCACTGGATGCTAGTTCCATTGCATGGAAAGTGGCGGAAAAAGCGTATGAAGAAGGAGGAACCTTTGTTTTAACCAATGCTCCGATTGCAATGCGGATGGGTGAAATTAACAAGCTGGCAGAAAAGACCAAATCAGAGATCATTCCTGCCGATGCGACCAGTGTTGACGAACTTACAAATCTGTTTACCAAATCGCAGGAAATACTGGGAGGTAAGATTGATTTTGTTCTTCATTCGATCGGGATGAGTGTCAACATCAGGAAAAAGATACCGTATACCGAATCCAACTATGATTATTTCATGAAAGGGCTTGATGTCTCTGCTATGTCTTTTCATAAAATGCTGTCCGTTGCAAGAAAGCTCGATGCCATTAATGAATGGGGTAGTGTTGTGGCGTTGACATATATGGCTGCCCAGAGAACTTTTCCTTTTTATACCGATATGGCAGATATTAAGGCAATGCTTGAATCGATAGCCCGCAGCTTTGGCTATCATTATGGGGTAGAAAAAAAAGTAAGGATCAATACTGTGTCACAGTCACCGACAAAAACAACTGCAGGCACCGGCATTAAAGGTTTTGGCGATTTTTTTGACTATGCAAATGCGATTGCACCGCTCGGAAATGCCACCGCTGAAGATTGCGCTAACTATTGCATCACTCTTTTTTCTGACCTTACAAGAATGGTGACGATGCAAAATCTTTTTCACGATGGCGGCTATTCAACCACCGGGGTAAGCAATGCTGTAATGCAAAAATTAGGGGTGAGTGAATAATGGCTGAATAGATTTACCGGACGTACAAGTGTGCTCCAAAGGAGCGCCTTCGGCGCGACGCATCATAAGTTTAATAGTAGTAATAATGCCGGGTTCATAAAAAATCAAACCGCTTCATTTCAGAAGCGGTTTCCATTTTATTGGAGAAAAGAATTTATTTACGTTTCCTTTTCCTTCGACAAGCTAAGGACGGAACAGGTGTTTAGTATTCGTCTTCATTAAACATAAAATCTTCCTGGCTGGGGTAATCGGGCCAGATGTCTTCAATGCTTTCGTAAACCTCGCCTCCTTCGTCTTCAAGCTCCTGCAAATTTTCAACGACTTCAATAGGAGCGCCACTACGGATCGAATAGTCGATAAGTTCGTCCTTGGTAGCCGGCCAGGGCGCTTCTTCAAGATATGATGCTAACTCTAAGGTCCAGAACATTCTTTGTTTTTTGTTTTTTCAGGACTCGGTCTACAATACAACGCAAAACCCGCCCCTCAAATTTTTCGCAAATGTAGCTTTAATAACGAATTTTCCAAATTAGGGTTTTGCCGCCGGTATAAATGGTTTCTTAAATTTTCTTCCCTCATTTGCCCTGCTTATTTTCGGGCCGGGTTTACTGTATTGATTATCTAAATTTCAGAAAGGCTGCATGCTAACGGGTAAAAATATTTATAAGCGTTATGGATCACTGGAAGTGCTTCGCGGAGTGAACCTGGAAATTAGGAAAGCCGAAGTTGTGTCAATAGTTGGGCCATCGGGATGTGGGAAAAGCACGTTGCTTCATATCCTGGGTACACTGGATAAACCAGACAAGGGGGAAATAGTTATCAACAGTAAGGATCTTAGCGAACTTTCGGGTAACAGGCTCGCTGCTTTCCGAAACAAGCATATTGGCTTTGTATTCCAGTTTCACCACTTGCTACCTGAGTTCACTGCGCTGGAAAATGTATGTATTCCCGGTTGGTTAGCGGGCAGGGGAAAGGTTGAGGTTAAGACTAAGGCTAAGGAATTGTTGGATATCCTTGGCCTGGCTAAAAGAAACGAAAACAAACCCAATCAACTTTCCGGGGGTGAACAACAAAGAGTAGCCGTTGCCAGGGCATTAATAAACAACCCTAACATAGTTTTTGCAGACGAACCGACAGGCAATCTTGATAGCGCCAATGCACAGGAGCTTCATCATTTATTTTTTGATTTGCGCAACCAATTCAATCAAACCTTCCTGATCGTCACTCACAATGAAGAATTATCGCAGTTAAGTGATCGGGTGTTGCATATGAAAGATGGAATAATAGTTGAGCCATGATCATTTTTCCCATATCACCATTTTGACCCTGGCTGATTGATGAAGCGAATTGGTTTTATTCGTCTGCTCTCCTTCAACAGTGTAACGGGTCCGGTTGCCGACTTTTTCTCTTTTAATGGAGAAATTCTTATCCAGCATAGTATCAAAATCTACCGGCCACTGAAGCTCATCTTGCGACGTTGAAGATTGCGAAGGAAGGTGTGTGGCCATAAATGAAGAAGAATTCGATGAAATGAATCGCAAATCCAGCCTAATTCGTCCGTGACCTTCATTGTAATCAAAATGAACACTGCTGTTTTGTATTTCACCCGCGGAAGTCGCTTTGATTTTCTGTTCGGTCACATCACCTTTACCTGCACAGTTACAGATGATCGTATTTTTCCAGTAATCATCTTTATGGTGATTGTAGGTGCCTGATTCAAGCAAATCCGGAATGTCAGCACTGCCGGACTCTTCATCCGGATTACTGACTGATATCGATCCTACGCCCCCTTCACCATAAAAGCTGGCACGATATGTAATGGAGGTATTTTCTTTACCGGTATAGTAGTATGACATGGTCTGATCTTTCTTATCAGTTGTCAATCCGGATGAGCCTTTATAAGTATAGGTTACATATCCTGAATGAGTGTATTTGATATTAATCGGAGCATCGCCAAACAAAATGCTATTACAGCCTTTTACGTCTTTTCCGGGGCTATGTGCAGCGATTATTGCCTCTGTGGATTCACCCCTTAAAGTGAAAGTTGCATTGGCCCTGCCGTTTGCGTCTGTAACAACTTTTTTCGGACTTACTGTACCGCCTGTGGTGCCATTTACTTTTAATCCTTCAAACGTGGTTTCATTGAAATACACCTCTCTCCCCGCTAAAGGTTTTCCATCGCAATCTTTCACTTCAATTGTAAAGGGAGTGCTTTCATTTGTTTTTAAAGTTTGCTTTTGAGGTGTGATCTTGATCGGGTCGCCCCAACTTAAAGGAAAGAGCGAAAGCTGTTTGAACTGCTGTCGTTCCGAAAGCTCAAAGTTTTTTATTTTTTCAGCGAGGGGAGAGAGTTGCGCAACCGCCTGCTGTGCTATCTGGCTTATGTTGCCGGCTACTGATGAAAGTGAAAAACTCGTTTGTGCCGATGTTACTACTTTACGGCTGCAGGCCGTCTGCACCTCAACGTATAAATAACAGGTCGTGCTATTATTGGTAATTGAACCGGTCAGCAAGTAATTTCCATACCTGGAAAGATCCTGAGAAATCAAAGGATTGGAAGGAAGATTGACAAATGTTTCTCCACCTACAGACAGTAACTCTACACCACCGGTATCCACTGATGGGGGAATCGTTATTCTTACACACCCGGCTTCATTGTTGGCTATCTGCGTTGAAACCACTGAGGCTATCATGAATAAGTTCTTCCATTCAGGCCAAAGATCTTCGGTACCTGCTTCTTTATTTGGCTCGCTTACTTTTATATCAAAGCCAAAACCTGCAATCCTGGGAATCTCTTTACAGTTACCACATTGTTGCGATCGTGCCGTAAAGGATGCCAACAAAAGCACAACAATGGGATAAAAGTAGTTTTTGGTTGCGACCGTTTTACAATTTGACAAATTCAACTCGTCTGTTTTGTGCTTTTGATTCAGGGGTTTTGTTATCTGTTACAGGGTTGGTTTCACCCATACCATCTGTTTCCAATCTTGATCCATCAATATTAAATTCTTTGGTCAATGCGGTTTTTACTGCATCAGCTCTTTTTTTAGATAGTTCAAGATTTTTCGCATCATCTCCATCACTATCTGTGTGACCAAAGATCATTACTTTGATATCCGTATTTTCAGAAAGGATGGTCGCAATTTCCTTTAATGTTCCGTACGAGGATGGTTTTATTTTATCAGAATTGACATCAAACAGAATTCCTGTTGTGCTCCATTTGCCTTCGGTAAGTAGTTTGCTTCTTGTATCAGGGGCCGCTACTGCAATCTTAATGTTTGATATAAAGTAATTGTAGTTTGAAGCGGGCCCACCATAGCTGGTCGTTTCAAAAGCGAGCTTATTCAAATTCATGTTTTCAGCAATTCCTTTAGGTAGGTCATACATTTTGTCCTGGTTAACCCAAACACGTATCCTTTGCTTTTGCACCCATATGGAAATGTGTACGGGTGTGCTGGTATGATTATATTTATGAAATGTTGAGAATAGTTGTTTCTTTCCTTCAAAAATTGTGTAACTCTTGCCATTTCTTGATTCATAATAAAGACCATCGCGACTCTCATCTACATTGATCCCTCCATTGGGAGCTAATTTTACTTCAACAGTTTGAGGAGCTGGATCATTTTCAGCCTTGTCCGATTGCAGCTGAACATTTATATAGGGCACAGCCTGGTCATCTTTGTATTCCGCAATGATGTCAAACTCGACAGTATAGTTTTCAGGTAAGTTGTTTTTATAAGCGGTTTCATATTTAGTGCTTTCGGTGATTTTTAACCATTTACCCTGTACGCCTTCCAACGTCACAACTTCACCTGTCCCATTGGTATTCCATTTCAACGGAAACTCCCCGATAGCATCCTGGGAAAAATCCTCCGCGTAAACAATTTTATCACCAGGTATGAAATCATACCTGGAATAAGCTCTTAAACCTTGTGACGCAGACTTAACCCCGTCGTCATTCTTATTTTTTCCTTCCGCTTCATCTTCGGTTTTCGGTTTTTTATTTTTTCCTTCCGCTTCATCTAATCCCTTGTCAATGGTTTGATCGACTTTTTGATCGGCCCTTCCCCTGGCCTTATTTTTTATTTTATCAAGAATTTGGGCAGAGGAACTATTGCATATTCCAATCAATGCAACGATGAGTGCGGCACACCATAACTTTTTCATATTTCAAGATTTAACGGCCAAAGAAAGTGAAATAGCAGGGGCAAAACAATCGGATAAAAATCTGATTTTATGAGAATGTTTAAACAGACTTATTCTGCAGCACTTTGGCGACAGCCTGTGATTTTGAATTCACATGAAGCTTTTGATAGATATTTGATATGTGGGTGCGAATGGTAGAAATGCTGACAAAATATTTCTCCGCAATTTTTTTATAACTTAAACCATCTACCAGCGAGTACAGGATTTCCTTTTCCCGGCCTGTAAGCTGGTAATCAGTTATTGCCTGTGATGGTTGCGTTTGAAAAGCATGTATCACTTTCCGGGCAATGCTTGGGCTCATTGGGGCTCCGCCTTCATGTAATTCCTTTACAGCGTCGATAATTTCTTCGGGCGGCGTTCTTTTTAATAAGTATCCTGATGCTCCGGCACGGATCGCATCAAAGATCTTTTCATCATCTTCAAAAACGGTGAACATCAAAACATGTATAGTATCAAAATTTGATTTTACCGTTCTTACGCCTTCAATCCCGCTTATTCCAGGCAAACCAATATCCATTAAGACAATATCGGGTTCGGACCTTTTGAATTCACTCAATACATTCATCAGGTTACTCAATGAAGCAACGCACTGCATGCCTTGTGTTTTGCTGAAAAGCTGTTCAAGACTTAATCGCAACGCCGAATTGTCTTCTACTATGGCCACTTTTATCATAGTGTAAAACTGTGGAAATCGGAATTCATTTTATATCGGATATTCATTTGATTTTAGTGTGCAGGGAAACAATTGTTCCCTTATTTAGTTCTGAATCGATCCTGATCTGCGCATTAATTGCTTCCGCTCGTTTTTTCATGCTGATAATGCCATTTCCAAATTGTATTTGTTGCTGATTGAATCCCCTGCCATTGTCGCTTATTCCAATATCTAAATAATTGTTTTCATATTCAACGGTAATTAATGCTTTTGTACAATCAGAATATTTTACAAGATTATTAATTCCTTCTTTCATGATAAGGTAAATATGCTGCCGGGTTTCCATATTAAGTTTTGCCTTATGAATGGATGCATCAATAGTAATTGTATAATCTATTTCCTTTGCTTCAAACAATTTAGCGGCGAATCGTTTGATGCGCAGCATCAGGTCCCCGATCGAATCATTCCTGGGGTTTATACTCCATACAATATCATCCATTTTTTCCATCAACGAGACCGAATTATGTTTTATTTCCTGCAACATGCTTCCGGACTGTCGATGATCTTTCTCTTTCGCGGCTATATCGCTTAGAATGGAAATAGAGCTTAAGGTTGATCCAATATCATCATGGAGATCGGTCGAGATACGATGCCGAAGCCGCTCTAATTTCAACACTTGCTGTAAGCGGTAGCGATAGATAATTACAACAAGGATGCAAGTGGCCATGGTTACTGCAGAAATGAACCACCATGTCTTCCAAAATGGCGCAGGGATTATAAAATTAAAGGTTGCGGGCTGGCGGCTCCAGTTGCCAGACGAGTTGCCGGCCTGCGCTTTAAAAGTATAATTACCGGGAGGCAGGTTATAGCTGACAAAATTCCTGGTGCCCGCGTAGGTCCAATCCTGGTCCTGGCCTTCCAGTTTATAACGATATTGAAGCGAAGCCTCATCGCTGAACTGGATGCCGGCAAATTCAAATGAAATAATTGCATTGCCTGCAGCGAGCTTTTTGTAAGCGGAAGAAAAATAAGGGGGTAATATACTATCGGTTTTGCCATTGATTGAAAGCTGTGTGATAAAAATCATAGGATCCTTAGGATCTGTCGTGTCTTCATCCGGAAAATACTCCATCAACCCTGCATCAGTTCCGATCCAAAGTTTTTCGTTTTCGAAATAAATGGTGTTGGAGGCATCTGCAATATCTTCATTGAAAACGTTCAATTTCCTTATGAAAGGCTTATCCAATGGCCCCGAAATAATATTGACTCCTTTATTGGTTGCCATATAAATGTTCCCCTGGTGATCACTTGAAATAAATTTGACCCAATTGGCGGAAAGACCATTGACTGTAGTGAAATGCCAGGTTCTATTGTCATTTAGAGAAGAAATAATGAATACGCCATTTGTCCGGGTACCAAAATAAATATTACCCTGTTTATCTGTATATGAGCATCGTATTCTCAGATCTTTGAAGCCATGCTTAGGTGAATATTCTTTTATAAGTCTGGCATGGTCGTTTTCCAAACGGTATTTTCGAATACCGATACCCCGGTATCCGAGCCACAAGTTTCCATCTGCATCTTTGTATATCGCGTCAATAAAATCCGGAATGAGCGGTTGAATATTTAATTCCAAAAGACTATCCTGTGCGATTTTATAAACGCTGCCATGCTCTGTTGCTACCCACAAAATTCCTTTTTCATCTTCATAAAGTTTTGTACTTCTCAATCCATATTTTACTTGCAAATGATTGTTTTGAATTTTTACTATTCCTGCCGCGGTCCCTGCGTATAAAATATGATCCTTTGTTTTATGAAGCCAGGCGACATAACCGACCGCCTTGTTTCCAACTGAACGGTACGCTTTAAAATCATTATTTATTTTCTTTCCTAATCCGTCAAAAGTTCCGAACCACAGATCATTTTTTTCATCATGACTTATTGATGTGAGCATGGAATTCGCAGGTCCTTTGGTCAGATCATAGAACAAGGGATTTTCTTTTGCCAATTTTGTTATTCCGCGATCACTACCAATCCACACAATATTTTCATGGTCAAAATAAACTTTCCCTGGAGGAAAGGTTAAGCCATTGGTTGCATCAAGGCTTGCCATTTGACCATTTTTCACACGGTATAACTTATCAGACGAAATCCATAATTCCCCGGTTTGTTCATGATAACTAATTGAATAGACCGGTTTATTTTTCAGAAGAATTTGTTTTACATCGTTCGTTAATATCATTTCCGGATCATCAAAATACAATAACCCCTTTTGAGTAGCAATCCAGACATGGTCATGTTCAATAACCAACTTGCCAATATCGTAATCCTGTAGTGCATGGCCGGCAAATTGCCACTGGTCCTTTACTTTTTTATATACGAAAACTCCCTTCGAGCATGAAAAGAACAGCCAGCGATCCTCTACAAGTCCTATTGAATTGAATTGTATATGCATTTTCTCGTTGGCCGGATCAAAGAGCGAAAAGCGCTTTCCATTAAAACGGAAAACATTTTGATCTGTAGCAACAATGTAGTCATCGGTTCCAAGTTCTGCCATATCAAAGACATTGTTTGCTACGGATTCCAGGAACGGTCCTGGAAGAAAATTTATGAATTGGTGATCTTGGTATTTGTAAAGACCGTTATAAAAACTGAGTACCCAAATATTTTTTTTGCTATCCTTAAAAAAATTGGTAATGTAAAGTTGGCCACTTATAACTTTTATAGACGGTTCTGTAAACCTGGCTCCGTCAAACCAGTTAACGCCAAAAGGAGTTCCGACCCATAATAAGCCCAATTCATCCCGGATGACGGCGGTCACCTTGTTGCTGATCAATCCATCTTTAGAGGAATATGTTTTAAAAGGTAATAATTGTGCGGTTGCCTTGTTTAATGAAAGGGCAAGAATTAAAAAGTATTTCAGGTACCTCCTCATAATACTCCTGAAATTAAGGAAACAAATTTGAATAAATTACAACCTTGGTTTCCAGGGTATTTCTTCGGCACTCAGTTGGAGTGCGGAAAAACGCGCTAATACAAAGAGATAATCGCTAAGCCGGTTAAGATATTTTATGATCATGTCTTCGACTTCCATTTCTTTTTTTTGCATTTTAACACAGCAACGTTCGGCCCGCCGGCAAACCGTTCGCGCTATATGAAGTGATGATACCGCGATGTGTCCACCGGGGAGAATAAAGGATTTCATTACAGGCAGAACTTCATTCATTTTATCAATTTCTTTTTCCAGCAACTCCACATCGCTTTCATGCAGGTCAGGGATTTTCAGTTTGGTTTCTTTGTCAGGATCGCAGGCAAGCGCTGAACCTATTGTAAAAAGCCTGTCCTGTATTTCCGCCAACACGTTATTTATGCTGTTTGGTTTTAAATGATCAAGACACCAACCAATGAATGAATTCAACTCATCTACGGTTCCGTAGGCTTCTATTCTCAGGTCAGATTTAAAAACTTTTGTGCCACCAATCAATGATGTTTTTCCTTTGTCACCGGTTTTAGTATAGATCTTATTTGACATGGCTTAGTGCGTATAAACTTTTGCGTGTTCATTCCGCATATCACTTTCTATCATTCCATCTCTCAATCTCACAATACGATGGGCATGATTGGCAATATCAGTTTCATGTGTTACGAGCACAATGGTATTTCCTGCAGAATGGATCTTGTCAAAGATCTCCATGATCTCGTAAGAAGTTTTTGTATCAAGATTACCTGTGGGTTCATCGGCAAGAATAATCGAGGGATCATTTACGAGCGCCCGGGCAATCGCTACCCGCTGGCATTGCCCGCCGCTCAACTCATTTGGTTTATGATGGCTGCGATCGCTAAGACTAACCAGTTCCATGACATGTTTTGCTTTTTCAGTGCGAAGCCTTTTGCCCATACCGGCATATACCAATGGCAGTGCTACGTTTTCCAGTGCGGTTAACCTTGGCAATAAATTGAATTGCTGAAACACAAAACCGATCTCCTTATTTCTTATCTCAGCCAACTTATTATCTTCTGTTTTGCTGATGTCGTGACCGTTTAAGATATAGACACCGGCAGTCGGTGTGTCGAGGCACCCAATGATGTTCATCAATGTACTTTTGCCGGAACCGGACGGTCCCATTAGTGCTACATATTCGTTACGAAAGATATCTACCTTGATGCCTTTTAATACTTCCAGTTCCATGCGGCCCATGTAGTAGCTCTTGCGGATGTTGTCGAGATGTATGACTGAGTTCATAAAATTGAGGTCCGAAGTCTGAAGCCGGAGGTCTGAAGTTGGAACCGATCAGACCTCAGACCGCAGGCTTCATTTTTTTATCACTTTAGGTACTTTAAAGAATTTATCATCATGCGCTGGTGCATTTTTCAATCCTT
>JAICPX010000318.1 GCA_025929635.1 Chitinophagaceae bacterium | reverse complement strand
GGTGTTGATTTTGTCCCTCCATTTATAACAAGTGTCATTGCAACCAGCAGTAAAAAGATCAGCACATGTTTAATTTTTTTCATTATTAAGATTGATGACTCAAAATTGCATTTTTACGCAAACGTTCCCAATAGCACGATAATGCGGATTTTTGCCTGAATTGACTGCAAGTTTTTGCATGAAGAGCATAAACATGCTAATGCAATAAGTAAATGATAAAAAGGCTGACCAAAATGTTGGCCAGCCCTTGAAGGATGGGTCTTGAAAACCATCGCTATTCTTTAAGTAAGATATACGTGTTTGATACTAACTGTTCAATACTAATTCGGATCAAATGTCTGGTCAAAACCGTTGATTTTAATTCAACTAATAAGGACTCTTACGAGTCATTCAAGGAGTATGGGTGTTCAATTTTCCGTAAGTACGAATTACCGGTTGAGGCGGGCGAAGGTTAATTGACATAAAGGTTAAACAAATATTTGGCCAAATTTTTTTGAAAATAAAAAGTCGATATGAATTAAAGAAGAATCGATAACAACCCCCTATTAATAAAAACCTTTCTTAGGCGCCAATACGATTACCTTTGCCGAAATTTTTAAATAAATGATGACTTTCGGGGACTTAGGATTGGATTCGAAATTGATCTTGGCCACCAACGAACTGGGCTTTGTTACTCCAACACCAATACAGGAAAAAGCAATTCCCGTTTTATTAAGCGGGACAAAAGATTTGGTTGGACTTGCGCAGACTGGCACGGGGAAAACAGCTGCATTTGGTTTACCGTTATTGCAACTGGTAGAAAGCAAGTATAAATACCCGCAGGCATTGGTCGTTTGCCCGACAAGGGAATTGTGTATGCAGATCGTGAACGAGATCGAACTGTTTAAAAAATTTGTTCCTGCCATGAGTGTGCTGGCAGTTTATGGCGGGGCATCCATTGGTACACAAATAAGAGAGTTGAAAAGAGGCGTTCAAATTGTTGTTGCTACGCCCGGAAGATTGATCGACCTGATCGAAAGAAAAGCGATCAATCTTGAAAAGATACACTATGTAGTGCTTGATGAAGCAGATGAAATGCTGAATATGGGCTTCCAGGATGATATTGAATTCATTTTACAAAACACGCCTAACCGGGAAAGCACATGGCTATTTAGTGCCACGATGCCGCCTGAAATAAGAAAGGTGAGCAAGAAATATATGAAGACGCCGGTTGAGATCACGGTTGGTAAGGTAAATACAGCCGTTAAGAATATCGATCATCAATTTTATGTAGCATCACCTCATCATCGGTATGAAGCACTGAAAAGGCTGATCGATTTTAATCCCGGCATCTATGGAATAGTATTTACAAGGACCAAGGCCGATGCGCAAAAAATAGCAGAAAAGCTTACCCGCGAAGGCTACGATATCGACGCATTGCATGGAGACCTGACACAAGGGCAACGTGATAAAGTAATGGGAGAATTCCGTGATAAAACTCTACAGCTTTTGATTGCAACAGATGTAGCCGCCAGGGGAATCGATGTCCAGGGAATCACCCATGTAATCAACTATGAATTGCCTGATGACGTAGAAGTATATACCCACAGGAGCGGAAGGACCGGCCGTGCCGGAAAAACCGGTGTGTGCATGAGTATTGTGAATACCCGTGAGATCGGGAGAATAAGACAGATTGAAAGATTGGTCCAGGTTCCATTTCATAAGCTTGATATACCATCAGGAAAAGATGTTTGCCGCAAACAATTCTTTTCTGTTATGGATACGCTGATGCAAACAGACATTAGTCATGGTGATTACGAAACTTACCTGCCAACACTCCAGGAGAAATTTGCTCATGTAACTAAAGAAGAAGTATTGAAGCGGGTTGCTGCCATGGAATTCGATCGCTTTCTTAAATATTATGAAAATGCTGAAGACCTGAATGCAAGAGATGGTCGTGATCGAATCAAAGATTCAAGACGGGATGGTGACCGGAGAGACGTGCATCGTGATACAAAAGGAAGAAAATTTGGAGGCGGAGCTGATTATACAAAGTTATTTGTGAACCTGGGAACCAAAGATGGTTTTTATAAAGCCAGCTTTTTGCAATTCATCCTTGATATGAGTGAATTACAGAAAGAAGTTCTTGGAAAAGTAGATATCAAGGAAATGAATAGTTGGATCGAAGTAAATAAAAATGCAGCCAATCAAATGATGCGCGCCATTGACGGTAAGAAATTCAAGGGAAGAAAGATCAGGATGAATCCTGCTTAATGGCTTAACGTATCGCCCACGGTTTAAACCGTGGGCTCTTAAACATTAATTCGGAATACTATACATAACAATTTAAAGCTTTCGAATCTTTAGACTTAAAGTTGCAAATCCGCCGATCTCGACATGCTCAACTGTCAAATCATGTTTGCCTTCTAAAGACAGTTTAACGGTTTTGTGCGGTGATTCATCAAATTTGTACAACGATGGATTCCATTCATCAAGTATCAATTTACCATCAAGGTAGACACGAACGGCATCGTCCCAGGTAACACCCAGTTCATATTCTCCTTTTTCAAAAATTGCCGAGCCTGTTGCAGAAGTTACAAACTGCTGATGAGTCCCTTCATTATTTTTGATACCACCCCACCAGGCATAATCAAGTTTTGTTGTCTTTTCTTCTTTGATGGGTCTCAATCTTGCCGTCGGAGGAATGATCATACCGGTCTTTATGGGATCGTGCATCTTAAAATCGTAAGCATACCATACCACATTAAAATCGATTGGTTGAAAAAATTTACTAAATGAAAAATAGAATGGTTTACCTGCAGCTATTATTTCTCCGAATTGAGTTGTTACAGGAGCTCCAATGTATTCAAGCTCGATCATAATATCTGTTCGATCGCCCGCAATCTTAACAGCGGTGATCGCTGCCGGAAATGTTCCATTCATCAATGATATATCTTTCACTCCTCTGAATCGCTTAATTCTCCATTTTCCTTTTGGAGCGATCAGGTCAAATTTCATCAGGCCAGTTGTATCTGTTGGATTTGTATTCCAGATTATTGGATATCGAAAATCATAAGGTCCCCACTCGGTTATCATTATGTTCTTTCTTCCGGCCAATATTCCCTGGCCTTTGAAAGGGTTTTGTGGCGAAAGAAGGTTGGGAACTTCCTCAGCACTATCAAGTGCAATTTTTTCAAATATGTCCTCGTTCCATGTTGTATCAAGTCCCGTAACCGTTGAATCAATTTTGAAGAGCGAAGTATATTCGGAGTAAATATTTTCAAACACATTCAACTTCTCCGTCCTGTTTACATTAAATACAAGCGGGTTGTTTGTAAAATTATTGTTAGTGATGATGTAATCTCTGCTGCGTGTATCACGATTTTTTGCATAACCCCAATCTGCAGGTTGCTCTTTTCTTCCCCAAAGTTTTATTGCCTCCTTATTATCATAAAAAATATTATGATGTATTCCATTCTCCTGTCCATGCTCAATTGCAATTGCGATCCTATTGGCACGAAAGAGATTGCCGGCAATAACGGTATTATAACTATATCCCCCCCAAATACCATGATCACATTCAATAATGCGGTTGTCCACAACGATATTCCGGCTAAATGTTAGTTCAATGCCATTCGTTGGCGCAAACGAAAAATCATTCCTGACCAGTTTATTATCATTACAACCTCCTTTGCCGCTGTCCATCGTTGTTTGCCCGGCCCAAAGAAAAAAACCATCTCCACCATGCGTAACCGAGTTTTTATAGAAGTAATTATTACTGCTTTGTTCATAAATTAGAATACCGGCACTGTCCTGTCCCCTGTTATAAACGCCATGACTATACCCGCGAACATTAAAGTTGATCTTATTATAAGCGATCGTACTAAAACTGCTTCGATACATTCCTATACCCAATCCTGAGTTGAAAGAAAAATCATTATTATAAATTTTTCCGTAATTACAATTGGTCATCATCAATGCATTCTGCCCCCCTGTAACTTTTGTGTTCTTAATGTTCATTGAATCGCAATCACGTAAGTACATACCAGCCCCGTATCGCAACCATTCGTCTTTTTCGTTCTGATGATGGCTTAGCCAATCCGATATATCCTCTTTTTCCTGTGTGCTGTTTAAACGCTGGCGGTAGTTATAGCTAAAATCACAGTTATCGATCGTGAGATTAGTAACGTTGCGGGCAAGCAGGGCTACTTTATATCCCTTTGCTTTCAGGTTTTTAATAGTGATATTTTTTCCTCCTTTTATAAATAATGCCACACCAAAAAAACCGTCAGGACTTTTTTTTGCATTACTACCTTTTAAAACAGCATTATTAAAATCTACAACGATATTGTTGCCTTCAATTATTATAACAGACCTGGTCATGGCGGTATCCGCATCTAACTTATATACCTGTTTTTTTATCTTAGCAGAACTTGAAATTTTCATGCCTTTTGTAAGCAATTTCTCTCCCAGGGAGCCCTTACGGAGCTGGCAAAAACTATATTGATAAAGAACAATTACAAGGGGTAAAAGGATAATTTTTTTTGTCATCATTTTGAATTTACTTGCAGCCGGTTTTGAAAGAAGGGACTTAAAATTATCCATCCTTTTTTGAAACGGAAAAAAGTAATGTCAGAAGCGGTTATTAAAAAAGAGTCTCAAACAATAAAGATATTGAAACTGCTGTTGAAAATTGCAGTTACTATTGTATGCTTCTGGTATATTTCGCGCAAGATAGACTTTACAAAAGCAAAAGATGCCATCCTTCAGGCTGATTGGTGGTGGTTATTTTTTTCGGTAGCCTCATTTGCATTTTCAAAATTTCTCGCCTCATTCCGGTTAAACATCTATTTTAAAAATATCGGTAGTTATCTTACACACAAACAAAATCTGAAGTTGTACTGGCTGGGAATGTTTTATAACCTCTTCCTGCCCGGCGCCATCAGCGGCGATGCGTATAAAGTGATATTGTTAACAAGAAAATATGATGTGAGTTACAAAAAAACAACTGCCGCAGTGTTACTCGATCGTTTTAGCGGGTTGCTCGCTTTAGGATTGATACTTTCTATCTATGGAGTAATCGTGTTGGATAATAAACTCTATGATGCAGTATTAATCAGTGGTTCTGTGTTAGCGGTTGTTGCCCTTTACCTGGCAGTAAGATTCTTATTTAAGGATTTTCTGCCCGGCTTCTGGCCAACTTTTTTGTGGGGTATTGCCGTGCAGATCTTCCAGGTGGTTTGTGTGTATTGTATTTTGATGGGACTTCATCTCCCGCTTAATCAGAGTGAGTGGATATTTATATTCCTGGTTGCGGCAGTGATCACTGTTATCCCGATTTCGTTGGGTGGCGGATTAGGGACCCGGGAACTTGTATTTGTGGAAGGTGCAAGGTATTTCGGACTTGATATGCACGTAGCACCGATTATCAGCATCCTGTTCTACCTGTCCAATGCATTGTCATCTGTATGGGGTGTTTATTTTATTTATCATGATCCGCTCAAAGACGAAATCCCCGGCTAAATCCGGGGCGGAGAAGAGTTTTCAGAACACTTAACTTTGATCGTTCTCCATTGAAGGCAAAACAATCAGCAAAAATATCTCTGGCTATTACTCGGTTTATCTGTCATTCTTTTGTTTCCGGGCCTGGGAAAAACTCCTCTCTGGATCTATGACGAGGTGCGCAATGCGGAATGTGCAAGAGAGATGTATGAACGTGG
>JAICPX010000335.1 GCA_025929635.1 Chitinophagaceae bacterium | reverse complement strand
CTTCATTCACATTTGTAACAGAGATAGTGAACACTTCATCACGAGTGAGTTCACCATCAGATACTTGTATTCTAACAGAGTAGCTTGTTTTAGTTTCATAATTGAGTGAGTTGGTTGCTCTTAGTGAATTTCCAGCAAGATTAAAGTTTGAGTTATCAGGAATAACAATGCAAAAACAGCGAGGTAGGCAATTAACGCAGTTACATGATAGCGGATCCGAAAAGCTTTTCGATTGGGAGCCTTCCATCCCATGAAATAATAAAAATCCTTGTACTCTTGTTCAGTGATCGTATAGTTAAGGATGATCATTTCTTTTTCTTCGTCGTAGCCTTCTTCTTGGCTGGTGCTTTCGTCGCGGTTTTTGCGGGAGCTTTCCTGGCCGCCTTCTTTTTACCAAATGCATTTGGTAAAGCTGCTTCTATCCATTTTTTTACCTCTTCAATCGGAATGGTTCTTAATTCATCTGCTGTGTATTTTGTTTCATCTGCTTTTTTGGGAATACGAACGATCTTTTTCCCAAACTTAACAAGCGGACCCCAACGGGCATTTTCAACAGATATTTTTTCCTCCGGCCAGTGTTGTATGTAGCGGTTCGCTTCCTTCTTGATTTTTGCTTCCACCAATTCATTGATATCTGCCTTGCTTAAATTATCATGATTGTAACGACGGGGAACATTAATGAACATATCGTTCCATTTAATGTATGGACCAAATCTTCCTTTTCCCCTGGTCACGGGCTTGCCATCATACATGGCGATCGGTGCATCCGCTTTTTGTTTTTCTTTGATCAGCTCAATGGCCCGGTCAAGATCAACCTCGAGCGGATCTTCGCCTCTTGGAAGTGAGATAAATGCTTCTCCAAATTTTACATAGGGGCCAAAACGGCCGGCATTTACATAAACCTGCTCGCCTTCGTATTCTCCTAGTGTAAGCGGAAGTTTAAAAAGATCTAAAGCTTCTTCTAATGTTATTGTTTCAATACTCTGGTCTCTTTTTAATGCGGCAAAGTGTGGTTTCTCTTCTTCATCCAATACTTCGCCCATTTGCACCATAGGGCCATAGCGTCCCATTCTTGCCACAACTCTCTTACCTGTGATCGGATCAATACCTAATTCCCTTTCTCCTTTTGCCCTTTCTGCAGTTTCAATCGTTTTGTCCACATCTTTTTTAAATGGCAAATAAAAATCGTCGATCATCTTATGCCATTTCATTTTACCTTCTGCAACTTCATCGAATTCTTCTTCAATTCTGGCCGTGAAACTGTAGTCCATGATGTCATCAAAATACTGCGTAAGAAAATCTGTCACGACCAATCCAAGATCCGTTGGAAACAGCTTTGACTTTTCAGCGCCGGTATTTTCACTTTCTGTAAGCGAGGTAACGTTATCTTTCTTTAGTACAAAAACACGATATTCTCTTCTTACACCTTCCCTGTCCCGTTTTTCTACATATCCTCTTTTCAGGATTGTGGATATAGTAGGGGCGTAGGTAGAAGGCCGGCCAATTCCAAGTTCTTCCAATTTCTTAACCAGGGAAGCCTCGGTATATCTCGGGGCGGCACGACTGAATCTTTCAACCGCCTTCATTTCTTTTAATGGTAATTTTTGTCCGACAGCCAATGGCGGCAGCATGCCTTCCTGCTCTTCTTCAGCAAGGTCATCGTCATCACGATCTTCACGATATACTTTTAAAAATCCATCAAACTTCAGGACTTCACCCTGGGCGGTTAGTTGCTCACCGTTTGTAGATATGTCAATTTTAGCCGTTGTTTTTTCAGTCTCTGCATCCGCCATCTGGCAGGCCATTGTTCGTTTCCATATCAATTCATACAATTTCTGACAATCTGCATCTTCCACAGTTGTATTACTCATATAAGTAGGACGGATAGCTTCATGTGCTTCTTGGGCAGATTCATTCTTATTCTTATACTTTCTGAATTGGTGATATTGTTCACCATACATTTGTTTGATTGTATTGGTAAGGTCACCCAGCGCAGTATTACTGAGGTTCACACTATCAGTACGCATATAGGTTATCTTCCCGCTTTCATATAATCGTTGGGCAAGCAACATTGTTCGGCTTACTCCATAGCCAAGTTTTCTCGAGGCCTCTTGTTGCAATGTAGATGTTGTAAATGGGGGAGCAGGTGATCTCTTACCCGGTCTTACCTGTATATCACCGACAGTATACGAAGCGCCGATGCAACTTTTCAAAAATGCTTCTGCATCTTCGGCATTATTTTGTTTTTTACCTTCCGCTGTGAATGTTACGGGCTTACCTCCAACATCATTCGCAGTAAATAATCCCTCTACTTTAAAAGAACTGACCGCAGTAAACGCATTGATCTCTCTTTCCCTTTCGGCAATGAGTCTGACCGCCACACTTTGTACCCGCCCGGCACTTAAGTTATTTCGCATGCTGATCTTGCGCCAAAGAACCGGGCTTAACTCAAACCCGACGATTCTATCCAGGACACGACGGGCCTGTTGCGCCATTACCAGGTTCATATCGACAGTCCGTGGATTTTCAACTGCTTCTTTTATTGCTGGTTTCGTGATCTCATGAAAAACGATACGTTTTGTTTTTTTGGGGTTTAAGCCAAGCACCTCACACAGATGCCAGCTGATCGCCTCACCTTCACGGTCCTCATCCGTCGCCAACCACACTTCATCTGATTTTTTCGCTAAACCTTTTAAGTCCCTGACAACCTTCTCTTTTTCTGGCGGAACAATATAGGTGGGCTCGTAGTTTTTTTCCATATCGATCCCCATTCCGGCCTTTTGGAGGTCGCGAATGTGGCCAAAACAACTCTTTACCTGGAAATCCTTCCCGAGTATCTTTTCAATTGTTTTTGCTTTTGCAGGGCTCTCAACTATCAACAGGTTTTTCGCCATATCCGGGTTTAATATTATGGTATCAGCTTGTGTACTACTATCAGGCTTTGGTTGCGACGCTCCCTTCAGCGTTCGGTTCGCTATTCAGCATTATATCGCTATTCTTTTTATTGTTAGAGACAAGGATGCCTTGTCTCTACAGAAGAATATTGACCATTGACGTATATAATATTATACTGCTGAACATCGGATTTGTGCAATAATAACGCAGAAATTTCAATTTTCTGTAAAAGCCCGATTATCGGACGCCAGTTTGTATGCAAACTTGTGGCTGCAATCTTTTGGAAATGAAAGAGAATTATTCTTTTCAAACTTTCTTAAAATGCCTTCCTGGCAATCCGGGCCGGGTCATTCCATTTCTATATTACCGTTGTTTGCGCAATTGAATAACTGATGAGGAGATTCAACCAGACATAAATTTTGGCAGCAGTGAAATTAAATATGCCTGCTTCCAGGCCGTCGTACCACTGGTGATGACATTTGGCTCTCCATTGATTTACAGATACAGTGAGGTCCAGGCCCGGGATATTTGTTTTCGGCCATATCTATAATATGTAAGGCGGAGAATATGATCAGGATCCAACGTTTTGTTCCAACAACTGAAGTTTTGTAAACTCCCGCACTCCCACGCAAACAGACATCAAAAACAGCAATGGATAGAACCAGCCATTTTATTCCCGGGTATCCGAAGAATGAGCCGTTACAGGAAGATATGCGTTTTAGCTATTTGATGATGGCTTTTATCTTATCGGCAAGTTTTTCCGACCAGCGTTTATATTCTTTTGCTGATGGATGTAATCCATCACCTGCGATCAGTGAAAGATCATTAGCAGCTTCTCTTGTCCACGGTGTAATATCTAAATAATGCACTTTATATTGTTCGGAAATTGCTTTGTTCGCAGCATTGTAAGCATCGATCTCTCTGGCTATTTGCTCCCGGTCCCTTCCGGCTGCAAAAGGAGTGATACCCCAATCAGGAATTGACAACACGATCACATGATCAGCTTTATTTCCCGCAAACTGTATCGATTGTTTCAATAAATTTTCAAACTCCGGTTTATAACTATCAACTGGTCTGCTCCTGTATTGGTTGTTCACACCAATCAATAACGTCACAATATCATAGGGAGAGGTGAAGTGGTGAGTATTAATACTGTTTTGCAATTCATCCGTTGTCCAACCTGTTTTCGCAATTATTTCGGCGGCTCTAAAATCATAGTCTGCTGATCTGAGTAGTTGTGTGGTTTGATTTGGGAAATTGTCTGTGGTAGGTACACTTTCACCAATTGTATAAGAATCTCCAAGGGCCAGGTAAGAATAAGTTGTTTTGATTTGATCCGTCATCGCCAGCGCGTGTTTATCCTTTACGCAACTGAAAATAAGGATTAAGCTGAAACTGCAGAAACTGATAATTAAGTTTTTCGTATACATGTTATAAAATAAACGAAACGGGAACGCTAATGGATTTTGCCCGTATAAAGATCAACGACGATAAATGCCGAAACTTAAAAGTAGCGCAAATTCAAGAAGAATTATTTGATCTTGATCCGGGCCCCAAGTGAAACAGTAAGGATCTGAGAAAGAGATAAAGAATTTGGATTATCCACAAAGCTTAGTAAATCCCTGTCAAATCCGAGAATCTCGTAATAAAATGATAGCCATGCAGGCTTGTTAAGATCAAAGCGGCTGCCAACAAAAATCGCCGTATTGATGGCGGTCGGAAAACTGTAATATTTGTAGGGATGATTTTCAGGATCGAACCCAAAAAATTGTTTTCCAAAATTATAATTTAAAAGCAAGCCGGCGATCAATGGCTCGAACCTGAACCTGTTTTTTATAGAGATGTGATAGGGTATCCAGCTAAATTTTGCCGACACTGAATGGATACGAACTCCTCCGATACTCCGCGGCAGGTAGCCATAATAGAGATCACCTTCCAATTTGTTTTTTCTGTTACTATAACCGGCACCAATAGATATAAAACCTATGCCACCCGCATACTGTACTTTGGCATGATCGGGTAATTTGTTTCTTTTTCCTTCTTGTGCATATAATGTTGTTCCCACCAAAACAAAAACCATCATCACAAGCGTTGGCCTAAAAAAACAATTGGTCAACCCTGACGCCATCTTTGTCAACATGAATAAGCGCATAGTTTCTTTTTTTAAGACTATTAATTCCAAGATAATTTACAGGAGGACCAAATGGTTGCCACGAATAAGATATTCCCTCATGGCCATGTATTGAATAAACGACTCTTCCATTTTCCGTTAATAATCTGGCATAGACCGGTTCAATTGCCCTGTTGAAATCACCACCAAGCGGAGGGATGTGTGCGAACACAAAGATCTTTTCCCGTAAGGGACTTGCCGCAAGCTCCTTTTGCAGCCAGCTGGTATCCGGCAATGATTCACCCGGCTTCGCTTCTCTTGAATTTGAATTTAAAAAAACGAACCGATGCCCTGAATAACTGAAACTGAAGTTTTCTGCTCCAAACATTTGCCTGT
>JAICPX010000604.1 GCA_025929635.1 Chitinophagaceae bacterium | reverse complement strand
TTTGGTGTTGTTCCGCAATTCAAGGCAGGTATTCATAGCGGCGAAGTAACTACCGGGGAGATCGGTTCTGTAAAAAAGGATATTGTTTATTCAGGCAATGTATTAAACACGACTGCCCGTATCGTTGCCCTCTGCAACCAGTACAATGAGTCATTAATAATTTCGGAGACACTGTATGAGGAGCTAAAGCAAACTCCCGGCTATCGTTTCCGGTATCTTGATAGCCCTGTACTGCGTGGCAAAACACAAAAGTTGGGATTGTACAGTGTGAACCCGTTGCAGAAAGATTATGAATCCCCATAACGTGAACCGGAGATTCAGCCTGAGAAAAATCATCTTTATATCCGCTTCTTAATTTCTACTTTGATGATCAACAAACCGGGGTCAGGTATTTAGTTTATGAAACCAATCTTTTACAAGATCAGAGAATGGTTGAAATTTAAAATATTCCGGCCAGTACTTCTCACAACAGGAAAATGGATCGGGAACTATTCATTGGTCGGTGATAAACCTGTATTTGATAACCGGCAATTCGAATGGACAGCCTTGCTGGAAGATAATTGGCTGGCCATTCGCAGTGAAGTTGAAGCATTGCTTCCCTACCATCCGTCGCTGCCTAACCTGCAGGATATTCAACAGGAACAGAAAATATTGAACCAGGATAATAACTGGAAAACATTTTTTCTGTATGGGTTTGGAGAAAAAGCCGGCCGGAACTGTGAGGCTTGTCCAGTTACAACGTCCATATTGGAGAAGATCCCAGGCATGATGACAGCATTTTTTTCTGTTCTCTCACCATATAAACATATTCCTGCACATAAGGGCATATTCAAAGGACTGATACGAAGTCACCTGGGATTGATAATTCCGGGCAAACCGGGAGACTGTGTTATGCGAATTGAGAAGGAACGAATTTACTGGCAAGAAGGGAAATCAGTGGTGTTTGATGATACCTATGAACATGAAGTATGGAACAATACCGATAAAATAAGAGTAGTGTTGTTGCTGGATGTTATCCGTCCGTTTGACAAACGGCTTGCCATTATCAATAATTTAATTCTAAAGCTGATCGGCAATTCTTCCTATGTAAAAGAAGCAAAAAAGAATCATGAGGCGTGGGAGAAACGTTTTCATGATCAAAGATCCCTTGTTTAACAGGCGAAAAATAAATGGTGCAGGCAGGCGTACAGACCAGGCTTAAAATGGTATATTTTTAATATACTTTACAAGTCGAAAAAGAGGGATGTTGGGGACAACGAAGTTGAGAGCTGAATTGTTTTTGTACATACTTTTGTAGTACCGAATAATTAAGTAAACGCTTCTGCCGGTTCAAACCCGCCATTCTCAATCTATTCACCTGGGTTTAATAATGAATTCAGGAAAAGTCAATAAGTACCGACATTCGGAAAAAAAATATTTTGACGATTGCCATGTACAAGTGGATGAACACTTCGTCGAAATAAAGAGTTTGTCCATTCGGATACGAGTGCTAACTACAGGAACCGGATCACCTCTCCTTTTTATACATGGGGCGCCCGCGGCAGGAGCTATATGGATGCCTCTTGTTAGCAACCTTCAAGGCTATGACAATATAATAATAGATCGCCCTGGCTGTGGGCTGAGCGAAAGAACCAGTTATAAAGATCTTTCCAGGGACCAGTTACAGTCCATTATGGTCGCTACGATTGACGCAGTTCTGGATCATTTCAAAATACCGCAAATCCCTGTTGTTTCAAGTTCATTTGGAAGTGGGCTTACTTTACTGTATGCTCTTAAAAGAGCGGGAAGAATAAGCAAACTGGTCATTGAAGGAGCTCCTGCATTAATAGAAGGAAGCCATGTCCCTGCTTTTATGAAGCCAATGTTATTACCCGGTTTAAGATGGATCATACCACGGTTGCCAACAACTGCCGCAATAATGAAAAAAATTATGATCGGGCTTGGTCACCGGCATTCAATAGAACAGCAGGTGATCACCGGTGCTTTTATAGACTGGTATATAAGTTTGTTCAATACTGGTCGAACCCAGGTAAATGAGATCAGCTTGATCATACAGGCGTACCCGCTTGGCAAGGCAAGGCAATCGTTTATGTTGTCAGATAGGGAAATCGAAGAAATTAAGCATCCTACGCTGTTGTTATGGAGCACGGATGATCCTTTTGGTGGAATCCAAACGGCCCAACTTTTGAAGACAAAACTTAAGAATGCCTTTCTTATCCCATTGGAAAACAGCGGTCACCTGCCATGGCTCGATCAACCAGAAATTCACGCTGAGGAAATCAAAAAATTCATTTGATTCACAATTGTACCGCCCATACTAACAATCCAGCTCTCATCAGTTTACATAAACAGGTGGCAAGAGAATTAACTAAACATTTAACGCAGGCATGCCGTTCCGCAACCCTGG
>JAICPX010000425.1 GCA_025929635.1 Chitinophagaceae bacterium | reverse complement strand
GCCATTCCTTCGCGTACAAAACGATGCTGTTTCATACAACAAACTTATTTATTTTGTTTGACCCCTACCCGCCCTAAATTTCATGTTTCTCAGGGGTTTTGTTCAAAATGTATTTATGAATAGTAACGGTTGTAGACAGACCCCGGGCGGGCGGAAGTTGCTGGAAAACTATCGGCACCGATTGGTGACGATAATCAGAGTGCATTCCAATTGAAGTCATTCTCAAATTACTTCGCTTTGCGGACCTTTTGGCCCGCAAACTCGGTCATTTCATCAAAGAGAATTTTTGTTCACTATAAAACACGTTTTATGAAAAAGATTTCATGCGGAGCTTACGTATTAGCTTTTGCAGTCATGTCTATTTTTTCCCTTAGTTGTCAAAAAAATATGAACAACTCGCCATCTTCTGCCCGTGAGGAAAATAACCTGACCTCCACTCCAAAGGACTTTAAGAATTTTGTACAAGTAAATCTTGTAGCCAACAAAACTTTGTATGGAGCACCTCATATTGATGCAACCCTCGTTAATGGTTGGGGCCTGGATTTTCCTGCCTCAGGAAATATACGGGTGGTTGCCGAGGGATCGGCAAGGAGTAACCTGTATACATTGGACGGTGATATTGTCCCTGCTACCATCAATATCCCAGGCGTAGAGAAAGAGACCATAAGCTCTAGTCAACCAACCGGTAATGTTTGTAACTCATCATCTGATTTCAAATTACCCGACGGTAATCCTGCCAAACTGATTTATTCATCCTGTAATGGAACAATAATAGGATGGAACAGTGGCACTGAAGCAATCACGATGGTTGATCGATCCCCTTCCGCATCTTATTTTGGAATTGCGATCGCCAACGATGCTGGCGATAATTACTTGTATGCCGCAAACTTTATCCAGGGTAAGATCGATGTGTTTGATAAGAACTGGAACCTGGTAAGCAGGTCCTTTAGTGATCCTGATTTACCGGCAGGCTATTCCCCATTCAATATTCAAAATGTAGATGGAAAGCTTTATGTTAGTTATGCAAAACTGGCAAATGGGCATGAAGAAACAGGACATGGAAAAGGGTACATCAATGTTTTTAATGCGAGTGGCGCGTTAGAAAAAAGATTTGCCTCACAGAATAAGTTAAATGCTCCCTGGGGAATCGCAAAGGCTCCACCTCTATTCTGGGGATCCAGTAATCCACTGCAAAACATGATACTCATCGGAAACCTCGGCGACGGTCGTATTACGGTTTTTGATCAGAACGGAAATTATGCAGGTCAGCTTCATTCAAATGGAAGGGCGATCGAGATCGATGGCTTATGGGGAATTGCATTTCCTCCTGCTAATTCCTTTAACAATACTTATTTATATTTCGCCTCCGGGCCTAATAACAAAACAGATGGCTTATTCGGCTATATCAAGAACGCATTTATAAATTAATAGTGGACAAGTGGTCTCTCAACTCAATGCAATGATGTGAAAGGCTTCTAAAAAATTCCCCTATGAAGTTATAAAATAGGTTTTATCGTGTCCCTCGGGAGCTTTGTCCATAAATGTATTTATGAATAGTAACCGTTGGGAAAGACCCCCGGGCAGGCGAAAACTTGAAAGTTTTCCACGTCATTTGGAACTGATGCAAAGTCGCTAACTCAGCAAAACGATCCGTATTTCTTCATGTTCTTATTGACCTGAAGAGCAGGAACACTACAGACCTTTGAGGTTCTTCATCCCGGTTAAAATTTGAATAAAAAAATTATCAGGAACGCTAAGACACTGCTGATAAAGCCATACTTGAAAACAAGGAAAGCAATGTTCAGCATTTTGTATTTCCGGTCCAGCACCTTACTCTGATTATAGATCTCGGTCTCCATTGCATGATATACCGCGTCGGGAGAATGAGTTAGTTCATCCATATCCGCAAGATAAGCATCCAGGGTTCTATCCTGTATAGAACCAAAAAATAACAGGCTGCTGTTTGCTCCTATTTGTCGGATTTTATTTTTTGTTTTGATGATCCTGGGCTGAGTGGCCAGCAGTGCAAAAATTACAGATAACAAACATGTTATAATCAGAAGAAAAATCGGAAGGATTATGTTCTCAAATCCGAAATGGATTCTCTGTGCAATTGAACCATATCCCGCGAATCCTATAAGTAATGTAATGACAAGTGTATTGATGGTTATGATGCTACTTGCTTTATTGTCTGCAATTTGAATTAAATGAATCTGGTTACTAAAAGTAACCCGAAACAACGTTTCCACGCAGCGACCGCTTTCGATCTTAATTCTATTATGTTTACGTTTTTCCATTCACAGATATGTTAGCTTTTATTGAGTGAACCAATAGGAATATGTTCATTCATAACAAATATTATCGCGACCATATAAGGCAGATTTGTTTCTCTTCTATTTTACATAGACGTATAATTCCCGAACCAGGCTGAATACTTCCTTTTCATCAAAAGGTAAGATAGACTCAACCCAAAGACAATGATCCCTATCACATCTGCCAAAGAATTTTTAAGCCGATGTTGCCCTTGTACATAGCGGACACCGGAGTGTGAAATCAACTGCTTTTTCTGCCCACCTTTTGAAATCTCTTACTGATTTTGAAGAAAAAGAACGAACACTACCGACAACTGGGCTTATTCTGCCCACCCGGCGTCTTGCCAGGTTGAGACTACAATGAAAGAAAATGATCATAGCAGACCCCCGGGCCAGAACAATCCTTGATAAATGGCTTGAAGAAATAAAGCAACGGGCATCAATAGAAAAAATAGAAAATTAAACCTATTGCGTTTTGTAATTCTATAAAGCAATCACGAAAATTCCAAATCAGGCAATCCGCATTTCTTAGCTGCATGATAAACTTTTGGACTGCAATATTTCTCATCACGAATTATGCTCATATGGATTAATATCCATGGTAGCACGGTGAATTGATTCGCACACAAGTCTCACTGTAAAGCGCGATTTTTTTTCGTTTCTTATTGAAGATATAAGTGTTGTTTTTAAAAAACTTTTTGCCGGTCGTTGATAGGTCTCATCGTATTCAATGACCGCAGTCAGAGAATTGCGACATTATGAAAGATACCTTTGAAAACTTTCGATTCACCTTGCAAACAAGGGAATTTTAGCACTGATTGAATTGTAAACCTTCGACTCCTTACCGCTAGTCAACCGAACTGATCTTGTAATTCTAAACTCCCTGTTTATGAAAAAAATAATTATTCTCGCTGTACTGTTGTGCAGTCTTGCAGGTATTTCTCAATTCATTAATTTCATCAACTATAAGCCCGGCCAAACCAACCAAACTGATCTTTACCAGGTTGAGAGTACGTACGAAAAGAATATTGCTTTATCAATTGCTGGCTCAGCAGACCAGGATGGTGATGGTGTGGAAGATGATGTCGATAATTGTCCCACGACTCCCAATACCGACCAGGCCAATAATGATGGCGACCTAATGGGTGATGTGTGCGATACTGATGATGATAATGATGGTGTGGATGACCTCGTCGATAACTGCCCGCTAATTCACAATCCTGCCCAAGCCAATAACGATGGCGACCTGATGGGCGATATCTGTGATACTGATGATGATAATGATGGTGTACCAGACGCAACTGATCCACAGCCGCTGAATCCCAATCTTTGCGGCGATACCGACGAGGATGCCTGCGATGATTGTTCGGTTGGTGTTGATGATTTTGGTCCGCTTGCCGATAACACGCCAAACAATGACGGAACCGATACGGATAGTGATGGGTTATGCAACTCCGGTGATAACGATGATGATAATGATGGTGTGGCTGACGGGCCCGATAACTGCCCGCTTGAATTTAACCCCAGCCAGACCGATACCGATGGCGACGGGTTAGGTGATGTCTGTGATTCTTTTGATGACCGTGATCTTGACAGCGATGGCGTCTTTAATGAATCTGACAATTGTCCCACTACTTTTAATCCCCAGCAGGATAACTTTGATGGCGACTCGCAGGGTGATGTTTGTGACAGCGATGATGATAATGACGGTGTGCCCGACGGGTCCGATCCACAGCCCTTAAATGCGACTCTTTGCGGCGATACCGATCTTGACGGCTGCGATGATTGTTCGGTTGGTGTAGATGGTTTGGGTCCGCTTGCTGATAATACTCCAAACAATGATGGAACCGATACAGATGGTGATGGGATCTGCAACTCCGGTGATACCGATGATGATAAT
>JAICPX010000436.1 GCA_025929635.1 Chitinophagaceae bacterium | reverse complement strand
CGCCGGGAATTCGAGATAGCGTTTGTGGGGCTGAAACCCGGAGTTCATGAGTACACTTATGAAATCACCGACAAGTTCTTTGAACCTTTTCAGCAACAGGATTTTCGCAATTGCAAGGCTGAGGTAAAACTACACCTGGACAAGAAAAGCGGCTTTATGCTTTTGAAATTCGAGGTGGGTGGTACACTTGAAGTGGTTTGCGACCGGTGTAATAACTATTTACCGTTGCAATTATGGGATGAGTTCAATATCACCGTAAAAATGGTCGAAGAACCGGAATTATTAAATGAACAGGAAGAGGATCCCGATGTGTACTATATCAGTCGCGGTGAAAGCCACGTTGATGTTGCCAACTGGATCTATGAGTTCATCAATCTCAGCATACCCATGCACAAAACATGCAATTACGAAAAAATGGATGGACCTCATTGCAATCCGGCGGCATTGGATGTATTGAAAAAGCTGGAGCCTGAAGACAAAGAACCAAAACAAAATCCGATCTGGAAGGGGTTAGAGAAGTTCAGGAATTTAGAAGATAACTGAATTAATAACTATTAATTATTAAAGTAAACACATATTAAGGAAATTAATAATTGAATTATGCCAAATCCGAAACGCAGACATAGTCAGCAACGAAGCGCAAAAAGAAGAACGCACTATAAAGCTACTGAAGCTACTTTGAGCACTGATGGTACTACAGGTGAAACACATGTAAGACACCGTGCACATGTGAGCGAGGGCAAACTATACTACAAAGGAAAGCTTGTAAGCGAGAAAGCTCCTTTAAAGAAGTAAGCTTCGTAAATAACAAGAAACAAATTCCAAATTCCAATTGGGAATAATCCCGTTGGAATTTGGAATTTTAATTTTCGAGCTTATTTGGAGTTTGGTCCTGATTGGCATCGGGATTGTCTGTTGTCCGAAGGACTCCTTTGGATGAATTTTATCCTCGATTTGGAACTTGCGATTTAGAACTTTTACTTTGTATAAGCTATGACAATAGGATTGGACATGATGGGCGGCGATTTTGCACCTTTAGAAGCAGTAAAAGGAACATTCGAATATTTGCAGGAAGAAAATTCATCGGCATTTTTAATTTTGATAGGCGATGAAGCCGGGCTTAACCCGCTGGTTGCGGAATATAAAATTCCCAAAGACAAGATTAAGATCGTTCATGCTGACGAGGTGATCGACATGCATGAACATCCCACCAAAGCATTAAAAGAGAAACAGAGGTCTTCGATCGCAATTGGTTTTCATCTTTTAGCATCGGGGAAAATAGATGCGTTCATCAGTGCCGGAAATACCGGTGCCATGCTGGTTGGCGCACTATTCAGCATTAAGGCCCTGGAAGGCGTATTGCGACCAACAATTTCTACGATCATCCCAAAAGAAAATGGGGGTACCGGGTTGCTACTTGATGTTGGTTTGAATGCTGACTGCAAACCGGAACAGTTAAACCAGTTTGCCGTGATGGGTTCTGTATTTGCGCAGACAATTCTGGGTATTGAAAACCCCAGGGTTGGCCTGCTGAATGTCGGTGAAGAAGAAGGCAAAGGCAATATCCTCTGCCAGGCTACCTTTCCCATGCTTAAGGAAAATAAACACATCAACTTTATTGGTAACGTGGAAGGTCGTGATGTTTTTATCGATAAAGCGGATGTGATGGTTTGCGAAGGATTTACCGGCAATATCATATTAAAACTTGCCGAATCATTATACGATATTACCCAACGTAAAAAGATCCAACACGACTATTTCGATCGCTTCAATTTCGAGAATTACGGTGGCACGCCGGTTTTGGGCGTAAATAAACCCGTTATAATTGGTCATGGAATTTCACAAGCCAGATCATTCAAAAACATGATCGCATTAGCTCAAAAGATGATAGAAAAGAATGTCATGCAGCGAATGAAAGATGAGCTAGTATAAATGTTCTATCGCAAACTAATTCCCGTTTGCTATCTTTAAGGCTCATCCACCATGAAGCACTTATTTTACACCAGCCTGTTCTTTTATGTCTGCGTTTTTCCGCATCCGCAGGAAAAACCCGGGTTCACAGAGCCGCCCCGGCCAAAGATCACTATTACTGAAAAAACAATTTATTACAAGCTGGCCGAAAATACAGTTCCGATAAGGATACAGCAATACGGCGAAAGGACTGACATGGTTTTTATTAATCTTCATGATGATGAGATGACCTCGGTAGATGCTGCAAAAAGAATCCTGGAAGAACATGGTGGTATGCTGATCGAATTAGAGAATAACGGACAAAGAAATATTCGCTTTCGCCTTGGACAATACAGTTACAAGATTGATCCAAACCGGATCTTCTCAAAAAAAGGTATCAGGAAATCGCTTGAGCAATTGGGACGCACCTCCGACAAAGCCATTGATGAAGCGTCAAAATTGGGTGAACGGATCCTCGGATTAGTGCCTGCTGAGGCTGAATGCATCATTGCCCTTCACAATAACACACCTGGTCTTTTTTCCGCCATTGAGTATGCACCCGGCAATAAGAGGGCTGCAGATAGCAAAATGGTTTATATCAATCCCGAACAGGATGCTGATGATTTTTTTCTGACCACCGATATGTCGCTGTACGAAAAACTTGCAAATAAAGGCTATAATACAATTCTCCAGGATAATAAAAACTGCACGGAAGACGGTTCGCTAAGCGTTTACTGCGGAAAAAAGAATATCCGGTATGTAAATTGCGAAACAGAACATGGAAAATCCGGGCAATATTATCAAATGATACAAACCTTAATTGCCGTCGTTAATGTTTCTTCTGAAAAATGATCTTAATTGACTTATCCCTCCCTTTCGCCGGCAGTTATTAAAGCAACGAATAGCTACGAAAATGCGATTATAAGAACGATTAACCTATAATCCCAACATCTTCCGTGGCCAATGTCGTCCAATCCAAAAGTTTCTTTATTATTACAGTCATATACAGGCTTGATCCAATCCCGGATCAAAGGCAAGTTGCATCCGGAAATGAAAATTGGCGAGGCGTAGGGTGTAGTGTTTACATCAGGCAACAGTCAGGATTAAAAATTCATAACCCGTAGTGAGAGTCCTTTTTATCCATAACAGGTATAAGCGATATGGGGGCGAAGATGTGGCAGTTGAATTAGAAACGTCTATCCTTTCCGAAAAAGGCCATGAAGTAAAAACAATTTTCTTTGAAAACAGCCGGATCGCGGGAGTTGGCCAGAAGATCAAAACTGCTTTCAGTTCCATTTATGATCTTTACTCGGCCCGCAAGGTTTCCGGCATCCTTAAAGAATTTGAACCTGACATAATTCACATTCACAATATATTTTTTATGGCATCGCCTTCTGTGCTTTATGCTGCACGAAGACATAAAGTGCCGGTTGTGATGACGCTTCATAATTACCGGTTGATCTGCGCCAATGCCTTACTATTCCGAGACAATAAAATATGTGAGCTTTGTATTCATAAAAAATTCCCGGTCGCAGGCATACGGTATAAATGCTATCGAAATTCCGCCACCGAATCCGGGTTGGTAACCATAATAACAGGACTACATAAATATATGGGTACATGGAAAAACAAAGTGGCGGCTTTTATAACATTGAATGAATTTTCAAGATCTAAATTTCTTAACTCTTCATTGAATCTTCCCCCGGAAAAAATAATCACCAAGCCAAATTTTGTTCCTGATCCCGGTGAAGGAAATGAACAACGTGAAGACTTTTTTCTTTTTGCAGGACGGTTAGTAAAAGAGAAAGGTGCTCATATACTTACACGGGCATTTGCCAATATGCCCCATCAAAAAGTTGTGATTGTCGGCGACGGGCCGGAAAAGGTATTTTTGGAACAAGAAAGCAAGCATTATCCCAATATCTCTTTCATTGGTCAATTGGATAAGCGGCAGTTAGGTGAATACATGAAACGGTGCAAAGCATTTATCTGTCCATCCATTTGGTATGAGGGGACTCCTTTGACCGTCATTGAAGCATTCGCATCGGGTACACCCGTAATTGCGTCCCGGCTGGGGGTTTTGAGCGAATCGATCAGCGACGGTTATAATGGTTTTCATTTTACAGCCGGGGACCCAGGTGACCTGGAAAAAAAGATTGAAAT
>JAICPX010000050.1 GCA_025929635.1 Chitinophagaceae bacterium | reverse complement strand
TTCTCCATCTTTGCCTGGTTTTATTTCGTCCATGGGTGGAAGTATAACCGGCAATTTGCTTTCATCAAGAGGATAGGCAATGCCGTTTTTCCAGGTAATGGGAAAAGGTTCGCCCCAATAACGCTGACGGCTAAACGCAGCATCCCGCATTTTAAAATTCACTTTACGGGTCCCGATCTTTTGCTCTTCCAATTTATCAATAACCAGTTCCAATGCATCCCGCATGGATATGCCATCCAGGAAACCACTGTTATGTAAAACCGCATCTTTGGTAGGGTTGGCTTCTATCCCGTTATAATGATCACCAATAATATTGGTGATGGGAATATTAAAATGCTGTGCAAATTTATGATCCCGTTCATCACCCGAAGGAACAGCCATGATGGCACCAGTACCATAACCAGCTAAAACATATTCAGAGATCCAGATCGGAATTTCGCGGCCATCAAATGGATTCAATGCAAAAGCTCCTGTAAAAACACCACTGATCTTTTTTTCTGCCATTCGCTCTCTTTCACTTCTACTTTGCACAAAGTGAATATAATCTTCAACCGCATTTTTTTGACCGGCAGTTGTAATCAAATCAACCAGGTTATGTTCCGGTGCAAGCACCATAAAATCTACTCCAAAAATGGTATCGGGCCTGGTTGTATAAACTTTTAATTTTTCAGCAGGGTGATCCTGTATAGCAAAATCTATTTCTGCGCCGCTGCTTTTACCAATCCAGTTGCTTTGCATTTCTTTCATGCTCTCGCTGAAATCGACTTTTTGTAATCCCTCCAATAAACGATCTGCATATTCAGTTATCCGCAAATACCATTGGCGCAATTTCTTTTTCACCACAGGATGACCGCCACGTTCGCTCACACCATTGATCACTTCATCATTAGCCAATACGGTTCCCAATGCTTCACACCAGTTCACTTCACCAAAGCCACAATACGCCAGCCGGTATTGCATTAATATATCCTGTTGCAGTGCTTCATCAAAATTCTTCCAATGCTTAGCAGTAAAGTTTTGAATATGATATTGAGTGTTAGGTACCGGGTGTTGTTTATTACCCTCTTTTTCAAATAAAGCAACCAGGTGAGAAATGCCTGCTGCCTTTCCTGTTGTCCTGTTAAAAAATGAATGAAACAATTTTAAGAAGATCCATTGCGTCCATTTATAAAATTTCGGATCACTTGTCCTCACTTCACGGTCCCAATCAAAGCTGAACCCGATATTATCTAATTGATTTCTGAAATTATTGATGTTGTCCTCCGTGGAAATTGCGGGGTGAATACCATGTTCTATTGCATATTGCTCAGCCGGCAAACCAAATGCATCATAGCCCATCGGGTGCAACACATTAAATCCTTTCAATCGTTTGAACCGCGCATAGATATCTGATGCGATATAACCCAGCGGATGCCCCACATGCAATCCGGCGCCGCTCGGGTATGGAAACATATCCAATACATAATACTTTGGTTTGGGAGAATCATTCGATACCTTATAAACATGATTCTCTTTCCACCACTGTTGCCACTTCTTTTCTATATCCCGGAAATTGTACTCCATTGCTGATTGCTGATTACTAATTTCTTTATTTATGACTTATGTATCGCCGGTTGCCACTTGCCTATAATCAATTGATATTTATGTTCCCGGCTCCATTGCTACTATTAAACTTTCGTTGCGTCGCACTCTTCAACGCCTGGAATTCTATTCAACAATTGATGATAAGAATTAATGCAGTTAAAAGGAGCGTCGCAAGGGACGTTGAGTAAAGATGTGAAAGAAGACTTAAAAAGAATTCATTTACACCCACTCAAAAAATATCAATCAAACAAGATCGTTAGAGAGCAACAAATTTACGGATTGACTCCCATATGTGGGAACAAACCCGTTACTTTGCCAATCCTTAAAAACCTCCGAAGCAACACTTTGGAATAAATCAAAGTACTCATGGTCAAAGCAGGAAGAGCTTCCATCAAACGCGGCAAACCTTCTTATTTCATGTCAATTTTGGGTGTCACCCTTGTTCTATTCCTGATGGGAATTATCGGTCTGCTCACCATCAATGGCCGCAAAATCATTCGCAGCATTAAAGAAAGCCTGGAGGTTCAGGTGTACCTAAAACAAAACATTAAAGACACTTCACGTGAGAACCTGCAGAACTATATTTCCTCACAACCGTATGTAAAGGACCTGAAGTACACGGATAAAGAAACGGCAAAAAAAGAATGGGTAAAGAGTGGAGGCGAAGATTTTACTCAATTGATTGACAACAGCCTCCTGCCGCCGAGCATAGATTTTACGTTGAAAGCTGAATTTATTGATTCGGCGAAACTGGCCGAAATACAGACCGATATTGCCAGGTTCCCTATCGTTGATGAAGTAAAATATCCAACGGCTGTTGTACAGAAAATGAGTGCTAACTTCAGAATGGTAACAGTCATTTTATTGATCGCTGCTATATTGATATCTGCAACAGTTATTATCCTAATCGACAATACGATCCGGCTGGCTATGTTCAGTAATCGTTTTCTCATAAAGACCATGCAAATGGTTGGCGCCACAAGATGGTATATTGCAAAGCCGCTTGATATAAGAGCCATCATCAATGGTGCGCTTAGCGGCATCTTGGCCACAGCAATAGTTTATCTCCTGGTGGTTGGGCTTGAAAGCTTCTTCGCTGACTTTAAAAAATTGCGGGATACCCAGTCACTCTTACTCCTGGGTTTTGTCCTGGTTGTTCTTGGCGTGGCCATTACACTTTTCAGCACACACCGCAGTGTGATCAAATACCTCAGGATGAAGCTGGACGAGCTGTATTAGTCAATAGTTTATAGTCGATAGTCAATAGTTGATTGCGACTTTCCAATTTTACTATCCACGATTGACTATGGACTACCGACTTTCATTATATTGCACCCCTAAATTTTTCACATGGCTGAAAAGAAGACGACACCAGCAAATACCCACGGTTTATTTGAGAAACAAAATCTTTGGCTGATGTTGCTGGGTGTTGTAGTTATTGCGATTGGTATGCTGCTGATGGTAGGTGGTAAAAGTAAAGATCCCAGTGTATTCAATTATGATGAAGTATATAGCGGCCTGAGGATATCGGTTGCCCCTGTATTAATTATCATTGGCCTTGGCATCGAGATCTATGCTATTTTCAAAAAACCAAAGGCCTGATTCAATTAATAATTAATAAATGAAAAGTTAATAGTTATTGCCCCGCCGACCCCGGGGCTTTTCAATTTTTAATATGAGTATTGTTGACGCAATTATTCTTGCCATTGTCGAAGGACTTACTGAATTCCTTCCTATTTCTTCCACAGGTCATATGATCGTTACCAGTTACCTGCTGGGTATTCATAAGGATGAATTCACGAAACTGTATGAAGTATCGATCCAGTTTGGGGCAATCCTGGCCGTTGTTGTTTTATACTGGAGAAAATTCTTTGAATTCAGACGGTGGCAATTCTATTTAAAGCTTATTGTCGGCGTATTACCTGCGTTACTATTAGGCTTTCTGTTCTCTGATACGATTGATGACCTGTTAGAAAGTCCTGCAACTGTTGCTATCACCATGCTGGCAGGAGGAATTATTCTTGTATTTATTGATAATTTGTTCAAAGTTCATAAGATCGAATCGGATGACCAGATCACTTTTCCAAAAGCATTTTTGGTTGGCTGCTGGCAGGTACTCGCCATGGTGCCGGGTGTAAGCAGGAGCGCCGCATCGATCATTGGTGGTATGCAGCAAAAATTCACAAGGCATCTGGCGGCCGAGTTCTCGTTCTTTTTGGCGGTTCCGACGATGCTTGCTGCAAGTTGCTATACCATTTTTTTGAAAGAATGGGATAATGGTTTTGTAAAACGAAAGGGTTACGAGATCATCATGCAGACAAATGAGAATATCACTTCATTTATCGTTGGAAATATTGTGGCATTCGTGGTTGCTATGCTGGCGATAAAGTTCTTTATCAACTATTTAAAGGTCTACGGTTTTCGTGCTTTTGGATTATACCGGATCGTTGCCGGTATCATACTACTCATCATCATCTTCAGTGGTATGATGGAAGTGAGTTGATTTTTTCTCATTATCTTTCCCGTTACCAAAATTCAACTTCATGCAGACAGCTTCAAAAAAAGTTGTGAATGGATGGGCAATGTACGACTGGGCAAGTTCTTCTTACAATCTTGTGATCACGTCTACTATTTTTCCCACGTATTTTGAAGCCATCGCAGTTGATGATGCCAATGTGTCTAAAACCACTGTTACCTTCCTTGGCCGCCAGTTTGAAAATTCCGCACTTTATAATTATGCGATTGCGCTGGCTATGTTCATCGTTGCCGTCATGTCGCCGTTGCTTTCTTCTATTGCAGACTATAAAGGAAACAAAAAAAAATTTATCAGCTTTTATATCACGCTGGGAAGTATTTCCTGTGCCGCGATGTTTTTTTTAGAGCGGGATACATTGACCCTCGGGATAATTGCAATCGTTATCGCTTGCGTAGGATTTTGGGGCGCCCAGGTCTTCTATAATTCTTTTTTGCCCGAAATAGCTGCAGTTGAAGACCGGGATCGTATTAGCGCTAAAGGCTTTGCTTACGGATATGTCGGTAGTGTACTGCTGCAACTTGTCTGTTTCGCTTTTGTATTTGGTATTGCTGAAGATACAGGAGCACGAATATCTTTTCTTGCGGTAGGGATCTGGTGGTGGGGTTTTGGACAATTTTCATTGCGACGTTTGCCAAAACCAGTTCCGGCCGGTACCGGCGACCTTCAGCACCATATTATGTCAAAAGGCTACAAAGAATTACAAAAAGTATGGGCGCAGGTAAAGCAATTACCCAAGCTAAAACGTTTTCTGATCTCTTTTTTCTTTTATAACATGGGCGTACAAACAGTGATGCTTGTTGCCGCTATTTATGGTAAGGGTGAACTTGAGATCCCGACCGACAACCTCATCATAGCTATTCTTATCATACAATTGATCGCTATTCCGGGCGCCCTGCTCATTTCGTGGATATCATCAAAGATTGGCAACATAAAAACTTTAATGTGGCTTGTTGTGATCTGGATCGCTGTTTGTTTTGCTGCTTTTAGTATTCCTAAAAAAGGCATTTATGAATTTTATGCACTTGGCGCCTTAGTTGGATTTATCATGGGTGGCATACAATCGTTAAGCCGTTCCACCCATGCAAAGCTGATACCCGTAACTAAAGACACCGTTTCCTTTTTTAGTTTTTATGATGTGACTGAGAAAATAGCTGCGGTGGTTGGCATTTTTACATTTGGATATATTACCGAATTGACCGGCTCGCAAAGAAACTCAACCCTGGCGTTAGCAACATTCTTTGTCATTGGACTGTGTTTCCTTTTTTATACCAATGCAGTGAAGTCTGAAAATGTATGAAGCTCTATACTATCAATACCGGGTATTTCAAACTTGATGGCGGGGCCATGTTTGGTGTGGTGCCAAAAACTATCTGGAACAAAATCAATCCCGCCGATGAAAACAATCTATGCAGCTGGGCCCTGCGTTGTTTATTAATTGAAGATGGCAACCGGTTGATACTCGTGGATAATGGGAACGGTGATAAACAGGATGCAAAATTCTGGAGTCATTATCATTTGCATGGTGATGATACATTGGAAAAATCATTAGCGAAATATGGTTTTACAAAGGACGATATAACCGATGTATTTCTCACGCATCTTCATTTCGATCATTGCGGTGGAAGCATAAAATATGAAGGAGATAAGCTGGTGCCGAATTTTAAGAATGCAATGTTTTGGAGTAATGAAGACCATTGGAAATGGGCAACGCAGCCAAATGAAAGGGAAAAGGCGAGTTTTTTAAAAGAAAATATTTTACCAATACAAGAAAGTGGAAAATTGAGATTCGTGCAGCACTGGTTTAATAACCAAATTGACCGGGAAGGGCGGCATGTAAATGTTAATGGGCTCTTGCCTTCAAGCCAGTTTTCTGAGAACATTACTATCCGTTTTGTAAACGGCCATACACAAGCGATGATGTTACCGCAAATAAATTATAATGGTAAAACTGTTGTGTTCATGGCAGACCTTTTGCCATCTGCCGGGCATATTCCTTTACCTTACATTATGGGTTATGATATGTTCCCGTTAACTACATTGAACGAAAAAAAATCATTTTTGAAAGAAGCCCTTGAAAATGACTACATACTTTTCTTTGAACATGATAAGGATCACGAATGTTGCACACTTCAGCAAACTGACAGAGGAATAAGACCAAAGGAATTCTTTAAACTTGGGGAGATTTAGCCCGTCAATGCCTATTGCGTATTGACCATTCACCATCCAGGCTTGATTATTTACTTCCCTTAAGCTTTACCATCGATGTAAGCGGATAGCGAAGATTGCGGTAAGACATCATGTCAATTTTTACTTTACCGACAACGATCGGGCTTTCTACCCGCAGCACTACATGGTTAGGGTCGTCACTGACCCAAACGGTCATTTTTTCACCACCTTCGAAAATTGTTCCTTTTAATAAAAGAGGCTTGAACTTGATGGCTCTGAATTTTCCGTATTGCGTTTTTATCGTTTCTTTTCCCATGTAGCGGACATACATATCAAAGACTTCGTTGTCCAGGAACATTTTGAAAGGGATCTTATCATCCACTTTATACTTTGAAAAATTGATATTACGGGCATAATACATAGCGCTCAGTACATCCTGTATACAGATCGGAACTTTAAATACGCCACTGTTGGTGACTGCAGTGTTAGCCGTGCGGTTGAATGTTACCGTCTCATATTTTTTATACCCGCCCTCATCCACATTCCGGATGAATTTATAAGGTTGCAACGTCGCGGTATCAAAATATGTCTCATACTTATCTCTCACCCTATAGATCCAATCGTATGAAGATTTTGTCTTGCCATCGCCAACTACATGGTAAACGGGTTTATTAGCGTATGTTTCTAATGTCGTTGTGAAGGTAGCAGTGCCCGCATGGATGTAGGCGCCGACCACCGAATAATAGACATGAAAAGTAACCTGCTCGCCTGCCTGGAATGCCGTGTTCCTGATACCACAAAATTCATCAGCCGGATCCGCTGTCGCAGTTACCTGGGCTGTTGGCATCACTACTCTCCTTTCTTCACCTGCAAAGAAAACAATCCAGATACTTAATGCCGATATTGAATTACGAAGCTTCATCCTTTTTAAAAAATTTTATTCCAAGTATTAATAAGCTGCCGATGGCGGCAGGCACTACCAAATTTACAAACCAAATCGTTGTGGTCACGGAATCAACACCCACAGTATTGTCTGTGAAAATCGAAAATATTCTTTCCGTAACAACTATTTTCAGCGCGACCTCAAATAAGGCAATCGTTGGTGTGATGGCCATTATGAAAAACACCAGTGCTATTGCCCAAAATCCCGTCCACCAGCTTACCTCCACTCCAAAGAACCGGAACAATAAGAAATATTGCGTGGCAAACACAAGGTAACGGAACATTGATATAGACAACAAACGAATAAGCAGCGTTGTATCCGCCTTTTCGAGTTCATGAATAAGCCAAATGTATTTTTTTATTGCGGGTATTTTCTCGATCCACCTGGTAAGCCACCCTATCCGGAAATAAAAAACTGTTAAAACTGCAAAAGCGATAAGACCACTTATCATAACGAGATTTACCCATTCGCTCCAACCCGATAGCTGGGCCTTCAAAATGCTCGGTTTTAAGATCAATAATGCCCACAGGCCAAAGAACATAGTGATAATAAGCTGGCTGAGACTACCGAGAATGGTAAGTGAAATTACTTTTAAACGGTTACCTTCATTCATATATAATACCCGGCCAATGTATTCACCCATACGATTGGGAGTGGTTACAGAAAACGACACACCGGAAAAAATTGCCTTGAGTGCTCTGGCAAAAGAAACGGGCTGCACATATTGAACGGACAGTTTCCATTTCATTGCTTCGAGTGACCAATTCACAAACATCAGGGCAAAGACGAGAACAAGATTGAAGACCCGTTCATCCGCGAAAGCAGCTTTGATATTGAGCCATGATTCTTCAAGGTGCGGCTGATTTTTGATTTGCTTGAAGATTGAAAAAGATAACCAAACAAAGAGCAGGGGACCAAGAATGTAGTTGAGAAAGATTTTAATATTTTTGTTCAATCGCATTTATCCTGTAAAAATACTTCCTCATTGCAAAAGCCTTCAAAAATAATTCTTGGCATCGACCCGGGAACACTGCTGATGGGTTATGGTATAATTGAAATTACCAGCAATGTTATTTTCCTGAAAGAAATGAGTGTACTGAAACTTACGGGTAAAAGCAATAATTATACAAGACTCCAGCTCATTCATAAAAAAGTTGAAGACCTGATCGATAAACATCAACCCCATGAATTTGCGATCGAAGCCCCCTTTTTTGGAAAAAATGTTCAGAGTATGCTTAAGTTGGGAAGAGCACAGGGGGTAGCCATCGCTGCTGCCATCAGTGCGGGCTTACCGGTAACCGAGTACAGTCCAAAAAAGGTAAAACAATCGATCACCGGGAATGGTAACGCCGATAAAGAACAAGTTTGGAAAATGCTCCAGCGTTTGTTGTCGTTAAATGAAATACCGCAATATTTTGATGCAACCGATGCCCTGGCTGTAGCCGTTTGTCATCACTTCCAGGACAACCCTGCGCTTAAGTCAAATGGCAAAGTAAAAAGCTGGAAAGATTTTATTACAAATAACCCTAAACGGATCATAGTGAAATAAAACACCACTAATTCGTTTTAGGTTTGGTAGCGGGTGGCTTTTGTGTGGATGCTGGCTTTACCGGGTCAGGATCATTTCCAAGAAAAATTAATTCCTGCGGTAGCTCATTTAGTTTCAGTTCCCTTGCTACGGCAATGAAAACATTATCGATCGGGAAACCGGCCTCGTAGGTATTCGGTTTTAAAATAAGGGTATATTTTTTTCTTGCTAATACCTTTTTATAGGCATCGGAAACCTGTTTAAATAAATTCTGAGATAGGGCAGCGCGTTTCTCATTTGATTTATTCTGTGCGATCTGTTGCCAGTATAAAATATTGATCATCGCTTTTTGCCTGTCATTAACGATTATATCAAATACGGCCTTTGGTTTTTGACCATTTGCCACTGCTGCAGAATCAGCCCTGTAAACACTATCCAGTCGCTTATATTCAAATTCATTGTATTCACGCAACGCGTCCAGCGTATCACGATCAAAGAACGCCATCAGGCTATCAACAACACGGTAAGCTGGCATTGCCTGCACCATGACTTCAAGATCAAACACACCCACTTTAAGCGTTTGAGCGTTTGTATTATTGTTATACAGCATGACGAAAACAAAACTGGATACTAAGAAGATTGTCTTTTTCATAAATAACAATTATTAATTCTCCGGGCTATATTGGGGCGTGAAAATAAGATTTATTTATCAGCAGGAATACCTAAAAATTACAACTGGCTATGGTCCCGGCTTTTTTATTTAAGATGAATCTTTTTACTTCTGCCTCAGGCTTTTCGGGCAATGATGCCTGTCTTCAATTAATTTTTTTGCCAACGTGAGCTCATCAGAGACTCGTTTTTCTTTTTTAATTTATGGGAAATCTCATTTTTCAAACTGGTAATATCTGAACCCATTTGTTTTACTTTTTTTAATAAGTGTCCTCTTTGCAATTGTAACCGAATTTATGTTTATCTGGAACAAAAATGTACAAAGCGCTATAGAATCCCTTTGTGATTAAAAGGGGCCGCTGTTTGTCCAAAGGTGGATTTGCGACAGCACAAACCAATGACTATGCATGGAGGAGAGATGATCTTTTCGTTTATCAGGATTAAAGATTACTTATGATTTTTTCCTGTGCTTTCTTCAATTGCATGTCGTCCATTTTTAATTTCTCCTGCGTAAAATTGAGGTCATTGGCTGAATTAATCGGAATTAAATGAAGGTGAGCATGAGGTACTTCAAGACCGATCACTTCAATTCCACAACGATCGCAATTGAAAGATCTTTCGATCGCTTTTGCGATCGGCTTGGCAAATACCAGCAGTTCGGAAAGATAGTCATCTGAAAGATCGAAGAATTTATCGGTTTCTGTTTTTGGAACAACCAATACATGACCCTCACGCAAAGGGAAAATATCCAGGAAAGCAAAGAACTTTTCATTCTCTGCAATTTTATATGAGGGGATCTCTCCTGCTATGATCCTGGAAAAAATAGTCATACCTCCGAAGATTTTAGATTTTAGATTGCGGATTGCGGATGTGATATGATGCAGCCTGATAACCATATTCAACACAAATCTAAAATCCGCAATCCGCAATGTAAAATTCAATTAAATGGCAATGTCTTCGATCTTAAACTTCAAGATACCTGCCGGGGCTTGTACTTCAGCAACCTCTCCCGGTTTTTTACCCAGCAAGCCTCTTCCTATCGGTGAGGTCACCGAGATCTTTCCGGCTTTCAGGTCTGCCTCATTTTCGCTCACCAGTTGATAGGTTACCTTTTTCTTAGTGTTGAGATTCGTAAGCGTAACCCTGGTGAGCACAGAAACCTTACTGGTGTCTATACTGCCTTCATCAAGCACACGTGTATTGGCAAGCACTCCTTCCATTTGTGCGATCTTTGCTTCAAGTAGTCCCTGCGCTTCTTTTGCAGCATCGTATTCTGCATTCTCTTTCAAATCACCTTTTTCCTTTGCTTCAGCAATTGCTCTTGAGGCAGCGGGTCTGTCCACCGCTTTCATTCGCTGCAAGTCTGCTTTCATATGCTCAAGAGTTTCCTTGGTCACATAATTGAAACCACCCATAATACCTCCTTTTTGATAAAAAACGTGGATGACACGTTTGAAGACAAAAAAAATAACAACGCCCCAGTGTTTGCTGAAGCGTTGCATTTATATATACAAATATAGAGAAAACTTATTTGACTAAAGCTAATACGGGAAGTTTTTTATGGTTCTATAAACTCGTAATACCGGTCGCGGCCCAGTGAAAACTCAACGGCTTTAATGCGTTTCCAGCTGTTTTTGAAATTAAAATTGTCAAACCTCCAGTTGATGACCTTATTTTGATTGAAATTGGCAAGATAGATTTCAAGGTACTTAAACCGTTCGGCGTCATCGTCATCATCTGCAAAATCCTGCCACCGCGTATAAAAATCCGATCTCCAGTAACCGGATAGGGTATCCTGGTTATTGATATAGGTTGCAATACCGCTTTCAAGGAAGGTAAAGACGCCATCCTCATAACCTGTTTGAAAATAGTCCTTGCCAAACAATTCTTTTCTATAAGAAACATCAAGTTTCCATTCACCGATCAGGTGATCTTCAATCGTCTTGGCGCAGGATGATAAGAAGAATGCAATCGGAAGAAGTAGTAAAAGTGGCCGGCTCATAATACAATAGTTTAGATGAACAAAACCGGAATTATTATGCCACAAAGTTTTAAAGAAGTCCCAATTTTTGAAGCAGTACTTCACTCATTTTTAAAAATGCTTCCTGGCTATAACCGGCGATATGAGGTGTAATGATCACATTGGGCTGATCAAGTAACCAGTGGAACATTTCCTTTTCCTGATCATTATATGAATATAACTTTTCGTTCTCCAGTACATCCAACCCGGCCCCTGAGATCAACCCGTCGGTCAACGCAGTTTTAAGATCAATTGTACTTATTATCGATCCTCTCGATGTATTTACTATCCAGGGTTTTTGTTTCAATGACCGAAAGAAGACGTCATTTCCCAAATGATGAGTTTCGCTTGTTAAAGGAATATGAAAACTGATGACATCTGCATAGCGACAAACATGTTCAAGACTTGCTTCTTTTATATAGTCTTTGCTAAAGCCAAATTTGTATTTATCATAAGCAAGAACGGTGACGTCAAACGGATAAAGCAGTTTGGCAAATGCGCTTCCTGCATTGCCAAAACCGATGATGCCGACCGTTTTTCCCGAAAGTTCAGTTCTCCTGTTCTCTTCACGCAACCATTTCCCGGCTATTAATTCTTTTTGTACTGAATGGATTTTATTAAGCAACGACAGTAATATGGCCAATGTATGCTCTGCTACTGCATTTCGGTTTCCTTCAGGACTGCTGATGCATTTTATTCCTTTGGTTTCTGCATATTCAGCATCTATCAGTTCCATCCCGCTTCCCAGCCGGCCGATCCATTTTAGTTCCGTTGCTTTATCGATCAATTGCCTGTCGATCTTTATTCTTGTTGTTACCACCAATCCTTCTGTGCCCTCCAACGAATCAGATAATTCCTGGTATGAAATGGAAGGGGCATTAATTACTTCATAACCTTTTTGGGTCAATTTATCCATTAATGCCTGGTGCGCCCTTGCAGTAATTATAACCTTGCTCATCGTTTATTTCATTTTAAAACTCAGCGCTCCAAATTCCCGGACCGATAATTGTTCCGCCCGTTTATTAAAAATTTCCTGTCTTAATATTTCGGGTTCAAACAATTCCCTGACCGAATTTCTTAACGTTTTCCGTCGCTGGTTAAAAGCAGCTTTTACCAACCGAAAAAATGAGTGCTCATCTTTTATAGCAACCCGTTTTTCTAATGGCAATAATCGTATCACGGCACTTTTCACCTTTGGAGGCGGCGTAAAACATTTTTCATTTACTTCAAACAAAAACTCAACGGTAAAAAAAGCCTGCACCAGCACACTTGTAACGCCATAGGTTTTATTTCCTTCTTTTGCCGCTATTCGTTGTGCCACTTCTTTTTGAAACATACCCACTACCTGCTCGATATGCTCTTTCCAATCAATTATTCTAAACAATATCTGGGATGAAATGTTGTAAGGAAAATTCCCGGCTACAGCAAATCTTCCCGTAAAAGGTTTGTCTATGTCCAAAAAATTCTGGTGGATAAGCTTGCCCTTTAAATCAGGATAAGCATTGAGCAGGTAATCTACTTTTTCACTATCCAACTCCACAGCTTTAAAATCAATTGCAGGTATTTCGAGCAGGTATTTCGTCAACGCGCCTCCCCCTGGTCCTATTTCAAGAAGTTGTTGATGAGGATATTGCTCAATAGCAGCCACGATCTTCCTGGAAATGTTCTCGTCTTTTAAGAAATGCTGTCCCAGCGATTTTTTTAACGTGTACATTGATGCAAATGTACTTTGCTTGTTTATTCAAATCTTATAAATAAAAAACCTCCCCGCAGCAAGGGAGGCTCTTGAAAACAATAATTATGAAAACCTGCTATTCCAAAACGACAAAGCGTGCCGTAAATATTTCCTCGTTTATCTTTACTAATGCATTATACATGCCCGGTTGCCACTTATCATTCGTACCAGCTGTAAATACGTTGGTTCCTTTCTTAACCGTTTCATTCATGGTCATGACGGATTTTCCATTCATATCAAAGAACATAATCCTGGCCTCCGCATCCGATGGTGAATTAATAGCTACCTGGAATCTTCCTTTCACCGGGTTTGGTGCGATCGTTATTCCCGTCTTTGTTGACGGTTTAATATTGATCCTTAATACGCGGCTATAGTAGAATGAACCGTCTTCATTTTTCATTTTTATTCTGAAATCGATAAATGAACTTGCATTGAGCGGCAGCATATAACTAAAATTATAAGCTGCATTGTCTGGCAAGCTCTTGTTGGCCAGGACATTTCCTATTTCACTAAAGTTTCCGCCATTCACACTTGCTTCTACAACAAATGAATTTATCTCCGAATTATTTTCTACTGACCACTTCAAATCTGTTCTCTTTTCATTCGAGTAATACACGCCGGTAAATGACCTGAACCATGATGGCAGTATCTGGCAAGCCGAATCTCTTAAGAGAACAACTGTGTCAGTAGCGTAGGGCTGGCAACCCGCCATTAATCTTTGTGTAATAATATATGTTCCGGGTTGATTCACTTGTATCCAGGTACCGGAAGGATCCGTATAAACAATATTACCTCCCACTGTAGACCATGTATAGACAGAAGTTGGGTGAGGATTTGTGACATAAATATCGCTCACGATCGTATCAGACATCCCGCAGAAAAATGGAAGCTCTGGTTGAAGATCCACCCTTGGCGCCAGGAACAAATCGATCGGCGCCACAAAGTCTTTCAACTCCGCGGTAAATGATGCCGATGCCCTTGTCTTAACGACAAGACGGTTAAATGGCGATCCGCAAACGTCGCCACCTAACAGGCTCACAGGATCAAGACCAAGCTTACTAAGGTTAACCGAAAATTCCATGAACTGATCTCTGCCATAATTTGGAACAAGACTGTTGTCCTGCAGAACCAATTGAAAGGGACCAGCCCATGTATTGTTATTACTTCCTAAACCGGTATAAAAAGCACCGGCAGTTTTAGGTAATATACTGGCATACCCATAAACGGCGCCGGCAGTCGCACCATCAAATTGTCCTGACCAGTTGAACTGGGCAGGCGTAAGACTCAGTGCGGATTGATGAACCCAAATTCGGGCTTCGATAAAAGTCAATGTGGAACTCTGGTATGACCCGGTAAAAATAATATCACCCGGTTTGGTTACATTACCGGCCGCATCAAATTGCCAGCTGGTATGCCCCGCATCAGGCCCATAACCATAGAAGCTCGCAGTAGCGCGGTCATAATAAATATCTGTCTGGTACATTTCAAAATCAAAATACCTGTTACCGGTAGTATTGTCCAGTGATATACCAGCGAACATCCATAATGAGTCGGTGTTGGTTGGACCTGCCCGTCTTACATGCATGAACACGTCAAGAATATCATTTTTATCAGGGATACCCTGGATACCACCGGTCCAGTCGGCCGGGCTCATTCCATTTTTGTCAGAACCTGCGGTAAACACACTTGAGTCATTACCATGATAGTCCCGAACATAGATCGCGTCAAGCCAGATCCTGTTATTGACAGTTGTAAACTGTGGGCGGCTCATTGAACGGTAAAGCGGCGCCATTCTTTTTGGCCAGGGGGAAACGTCGCTTAAATAACCAGCTACAACCGCAGCTGCACCTGTCGTATCTATCACAAAGTTTCCGGTACCTGCTGTACCATTGTTGAACCAGTCGTCATTTCCGCTTTGCACAAATCCATTGAAGTAATTTGCACGCAGATCGGCATCTACTCCAAACGCAGCCTTAATGATCGGCGTAGTGATCTGTGCTGAGCAAAAAAACGACAATAACACCACCCATAAGAAAAGTAAAAAATGTTTCATAAGCATAAATTGAAAGCCACTAAATCGATCTCCTCAAACGGCAGGAAAAAAAAGGGTGGATAGGTGGTTTCCTGCTGTTAACCAAAATCTTAACGTTGAACTACACGAATCGTCTCAACTTCAGAATAATGAGCTGAGCCGTCATTCATGATACATCCAATGCGGTAATAAATAAGACCAGGATAAACACCTTCGTCTTTCCAGTTAAACCTGGTTGCATTGTTACAAGGCGGTTCATTGATTACATCATAGAATTCACCGTCATAAGATCTTTCAACTCTGAAGTTTGAAACACCTGCAGGCGAATCAATGCCCCAGCTCAATACAACATTCTTTTTTGTCTGAGGGTGAACACGGAAATACCTGAAGTCATGCGTTGTGTTAGCTTTTACTGATTCTTTTGTGCTAACGCTTTCTTTATTACCTGAAAAGGTAAAGCCGGTAAATGCAATGAATGCAACGGCAAATACAAAAAGCTTTTTCATAAGGTAGAATTTTTAATGATATGAAAGTAGAATAATCGGAAACGCCAAGCAAGGAACAAATACGGCTAAAATATCCCGGGATTAAAAAATTTCAATCGGTCTTGTGAATAGTGTTTCCTGCGGGTAACTTACGATGAATAAACCCTTCGTAGAAAATCGATCACTCACAATGAACTCCGGGGGCTCTCTAGTTTCTCTTGATGATTTTTCTATTGATCGTATTTGTGTCTGAAGTCACTTTTAAGATATAAAATCCAGCGGGAAGATTGTCAGTGTTACTGATGGTGATCTTGTTAGTCCCTTTGACCAGGTTGAACGTAACGTTCTTTAAGGCATGTTGGTATTGATCCAG
>JAICPX010000075.1 GCA_025929635.1 Chitinophagaceae bacterium | reverse complement strand
TGAAAAAAACGGATTCCGCTTTGATCGTACTAAGAAAAGCATATGATCTTGCCATGGAATCGGGTTTCAAAAGATACTTCGGAAGTGTTCTTCTAAATATGGGCCGCGTCTACGCAGCGTTAGGGAACAATGATCTGGCGATTGAATATTACCGGAAATCTCTTGTTGCAAGTGCGGAAACTTATTATTTCCGCGGCGTGGTGGCATCCGACCTGTTGCTGGCCGATCATTACAAACAATTGCACAACCCGGATTCATCATATTATTATATCAATGATGCGCTGTTAACTGCAAAAAGCATGGATGCGCCGGATTTGCTGTTACGGTCCTATACTTCTTTGAGCGATTATTACCGGTCAGCTGGTAACAATGACAGCACAGTAAAATACCAGGCATTGATCATTAAGATAAATGACAGTTTGTTTAATACAAGGCAGACACAGCAGTTCCAAAATATAGATTTTGACGAACTGCAAAGAAAGCAACAGGTTGAAGCCGCACAGGCAGCGGTTAAGGTCAAATTCAGGATGTATGCATTGATTGCGGGATTAACCATTTTTTTGTTTATCGCGATCTTGTTATACCGCAACAGCCTTCAACGAAAAAAAGCGAATGTGCTTTTATCACAACAAAAATCAGAGTTAGAAAAAACATTGACTACACTTCAGACCACACAAACCCAATTGGTGCAATCGGAGAAAATGGCATCGCTTGGTGAAATGACTGCCGGGATCGCTCACGAAATTCAAAACCCGTTAAATTTTGTCAATAATTTTTCAGAAGTGAACGGTGAATTGCTGGCTGAATTAATGGCGGAACTGGAAGCGGGCAACAAGGAAGAAGCAGTAAATATTGCAAATGACATAAGAGAAAACGAAGAAAAGATCAATCATCATGGTAAAAGAGCAGATGCGATTGTGAAAAGCATGTTGCAACACAGCCGGAGCAGCAGTGGTAAGAAAGAGTTAACAGATATAAATGTTCTGGCCGATGAATATGTAAGACTTTCTTATCACGGTCTTCGTGCCAAGGATAAATCTTTCAATGCAAAATTTGAAACAAACTTTGACAAAAGTGTCGGGCAGATCCACGTGATCCCGCAGGAAATTGGCCGGGTTTTGCTTAACTTGATCAACAATGCCTTTTATGCAGTAAATGAAAAAGAAAAGCAGGCAACCGAAGGTTATGAACCAACTGTAACTATAACAACAAAAAAAGTTGGTGATGCTGTGGAGATAAAAGTAAAGGACAATGGAAATGGGGTCCCGCATAAGGTATTGGACAAGATATTTCAACCTTTCTTCACCACCAAACCGCCAGGACAGGGAACCGGTCTTGGTTTGTCGCTGAGTTATGATATAGTTACCAAAGCACATGGTGGTGAATTTACTGTTGACACTAAAGAGGGTGAAGGGACAATATTTACTGTCAGCTTACCGGCAAATTAGTAAAGATGAACCTCAGCAAAAAACTGGAAGCGGAAGTTCTGAAAGTGTACAAAGCTTATTGGGATGCTTATCTCAAAGGGGAGATGAAATCTTTTGGTGCGATGCTGGATGATAATATTACTGTCTTTGGCACAGCGGTAAGTGAAGCCTTTAATAATAAAACAGATACGCTGCGATTTTACAAGGCCACAGCTGACCAGCTGATCGGCAAAGTGCAGCTGCGCAACAGGAAGATCAAAATAAAGGGGGTTGATAAAAATGTGTTGATCAACGAGCAGTTTGATCTTTATTTTTTAATGGATAAAAAATGGACATTTTATGGCCGCATGCGGGTGTCAGCCATTCTAAAACAATCAGGGAAAGGATGGAAACTGGTACATCAACATGCTTCTTTTCCGGACATGAGAGCCGAAGAAGGTGAACAGCTGGCGGCAGAAAAGATCAAAGCAGAAAATTTACTGTTGCGTGATGCCGTAAAAAGAAGAACGATAGAGCTCGAAGCAAAAAACAGCGAGCTGGAAATTGAATCTGCACTGGAGAAAGTCAGAACAGTTGCCATGGGTATGAAGACACCGGATGATATGCTTAAGATATGCAGTGTGATCAACAGGCAGTTGAAACAATTGGGCACCAAGGATATCAGGAATATCCAGACGGCCATTTTTGATCCATCAGACAGTACTTATCTGAATTATGAATACTTCCCCGTAAAAGATAAAAGTATTATAACAAAGATTGATTACAGGCTGCAACCGGACGTAAGAGCTTTTGCAAAAAAAATGATGAAAGCGCCTGGTACTTTTTATACCAAATCCTTCAAAGGAACAGCATTAAAAAAATGGAACCGGTACCAGAAAAGAACAAACCAGTTCATCGACCCTGGACAGTATAAAGCACGAGGTCTTCATTATTATTTTTATTCGATCGGCATGGGGGCCTTAGGCATTTCAGCGTTTACCCCACTTAGCAAAGAAGAAATTGTCATTTTCAAAAGATTTCATAGCGTTTTTGAATTAGCATATAAACGTTTTGTCGATATTCAAACAGCGGAAGCCCAAACAAGAGAAGCACAAATTGAAGTGGCTGTCGAAAGAGTAAGAGCAAAGGCGCTTGCTATGCATAGATCAGATGAAATACATGAAGTAGTTCGGGCACTACGTAATGAATTATTCGGGCTAAAACTTGAAGGTATAATCGGGGCAACGATTTGTTTGAAACAAGCTGATGGACAAATAAGGTTTTGGGATATTACGGACGTCGAAACGACAGGACGCTACGGTTGGGACATTGTTTTTGATATTGGCAAAATTGATCCACGACTATGGGTAAAAAAAATATGGGATTCTAAGAAGCAAATCATTTCCACCGAACAAGATTCAAGTGATCTCAAACGAGCATTAAAATGGCTCGGTCAATACGATAAAAAAACTGCTGATAAGATAGTAAAGCTCCTTAAGAATAATAATATAAAACATGGTTGGCATCGTGCAGTCAGACTTGCCCATGGCAGACTGATAACAGATTTTGCGAATGAGCCACCATCAGAGATTGATTCCATATTATCAAAAATAGGTGTAGCGTTTGATCTTGCATATCGCCGTTTTCTTGATCTTCAAAATGCAGAAGCACAAGCAAGAGAAGCACAGGTAGAATCGGCCTTGGAAAAAATAAGGAGCCGGTCATTGGCCATGCATCATTCAAGTGAACTTAAGCAGGTGATCGCTGTCCTGTTTGAAAAATTAAATGAATTAAATGTGCTTCATGGAACCGTGGCCATTCAACTATTCGATCATGCCACGATGAATTCTTATTTATGGGTGGGCAATGCGATACAGGACCCGCAGATGGTGAATATGCCTTATGATAAAAAAATGATGTTGGAGGATACATATTTGAAAGATGGCTGGGAAGCGATGCGTGAAGGAAAAGATATCATTAACAAAGAATATTCATTCAAGGAGAAGAACAAATTTTTCAAATATGTTTTTGCCAATAATGACCTGACACAGGTACCGGAAGGTGCAAGGGAAGTTCTCCGGAAAATACGGCGACATATTATTTGTGTATTTACGGAAAAGAATTCCGCATTATTTGTGGATAGTTTCGATGGTCAATCTTTTTCAAAAGAAAACCTGGACATAATAAAAAGAGCGGGTAAAGTATTCGAACAATGTTATATCCGGTTTCTTGATCTGCAAAAGGCCGAAGCACAAACAAGAGAATCTCAAATACAATTGGCATTAGAAAGGGTTCGGGCAAAGACCATGGCGATGCATCATAGTGATGAACTCACCGAGGTGGTGAAATTGCTTTACCAGGAATTCGACAAACTAAAGATCAATAATGAATCAACAGATATTGAAATAGGATTAATCGATGAAGCGACTGGCATCGCTTCCATCTGGGCGCATTTTTATTTGTCTGATGGTACTATTTCCACTTTTAAATTTCCAATATCCCATTTCGATGAAGTAAAGAAAGAATTCGAAAAATGGAAAACCGTGCCGCTTGAAAAAAGAAATGAACTTTTCTTCACGACGGAATTTTCGCAGAAGCGACTGAAAAAATTTATGGAGATTGCCGTCCAGTTGCCTGAGCTCGGTGAAATATTCCGGCCGTTAATAGAAGCAAAGATCACAAAATGGGTAACGCATAATGCTTACTTCTCTCATGGTTTTTTAACACTGCAGGGTACTGAAGCTTACTCACCGGAAACTCAGGAGATACAAAAGCGATTTGCAAAGGTTTTTGAACAGACGTATACAAGATTTCTTGATCTTAAAAAGGCAGAAGCACAGGCAAGAGAAGCGCAGATTGAAGTGGCATTGGAAAGAGTTCGTAGCAGAACAATGGCGATGCACAACAGTGATGAATTACGAGAAGTTGTTGCTGAACTATACCAGGAACTGGAGAAACTCGATTTTAATATTCGCCAATGTGTAATTGCGATAGTGGACAAAAACACAGAGACTGTCCAGTGGTGGAGTACAGGATTTGAAGAAAAAATGTTACCCAAGAGTTATATCATTTCATATAAAGTCCCAAAGATTTACGAAGGGCTTTCTGTAGAATCTTTTATTGATGCTATTGATAAGAAAATACCTTTTCGTATAGCAGAATTATCCGGTGAAAATAAACATCAGTTCGACCAGGTTCTCTTTGAATACACTGACTTGAAAAATCTTCCCGATACTGTGAAAGCTGGTATGATGGCCGTAGATAGGCTGTTTATATCTGATGCATTTATGAAACATGGTGTGCTTGAAGTTGTTGGAACAGAACCGCTGCCATATGAAGAAGTAAAAACCTTGCAGCGTTTCGCAGTCGTATTTGAACAAACATATACCCGTTTCCTTGATCTCAAAAAAGCAGAAGCACAAGCAAGAGAATCACAGATCGAATTGGCTCTGGAACGGGTTCGTGCTAAAACCATGGCAATGCACAAAAGCGAAGAGCTAGCTGAGGCAGCCTCGGTTGTTTTTGAACAGTTAACAGGATTGGGTGTTCAGCATTTAGCAAGCGGGTTTACAATTATTGATAAAGAAAAACCGTTCGGACAAATGTGGCTTTCGTATCAGGGCGATATGTTTCCAAAACCATTACCTATAGACTTTAATGCCAGTCCTGTATTAACACGTGTTTATGATTCCTGGAAAGAAGGGAATTCTCATTATGTAAACCTGATATCCGGCGAACAATTTGTTCAGCATATGCAATTTCTTAAAAGGATTTTCGGCGAACGCGTTGAACAGTTTATCGCCGCAACCAATCGGTTGTATACTGATGGCGGAAAAGAAATACCTGATCAAATGGTTATGCAACATACTTTCTTTTCAAATGGGTCTTTAATTTTAAACAATATCACTCAAATAGACGAGCAGGATGTTTTAAATCGTTTTGCAAAAGTTTTTGATCAAACTTATACCCGTTTCCTTGATCTCCAGAAAGCCGAGGCACAGGCAAGAGAAGCAAAAATTGAAGCAGCATTGGAAAGAGTTCGTTCAAGAAGCATGGGCATGCAAAAGAGTGACGAGCTAGCGGAAGTAGTTGCTGTATTATATAAGCAATTTGAAGAACTTGATTTTGGTTTTTACCAGGTACTTGTTTCCGTCTATGATAAAAAGAATAATGTAATTGAATGGTGGAGCCGCGGTTTTGGCGATGTTGAACTTCCCCAACGTAATATCATACCGATCATTGATCATCCTTTTTGCAATGATCTTTTGGAAAAATGGGAAAATGGAGTTGAATACTATCCGCACATCCTTGAAGGAGAAATGAAGAGAAGCTGGGAAAAGTATTTATTTACAAATACAGATCTCAAAAATTTTCCGAAGGAGGTAAAAGACACCATGAGGAGCATTGATAAAGTTTATCTCTCCGATGTCTTCATGAAGTATGGCTCATTACAGGCTGCTGGCCCGGCTCCGCTTCCCGATGATAAAGCTGACATCTTAAAAAGATTTGTAAAGGTTCTTGATCTTGCCTATACCAGGATGAAAGATCTTCAAACTGCAGAGATGCAGGCAAGAGAAGCACAGATCGAGCTGGGATTGGAAAGAGTACGAAGCCGGGCTATGGCAATGCAAACTTCTGAAGAATTAAATGAACTGATTGGAACTGTATTTACGGAGCTGACAAAACTTGACCTTGTATTGACAAGATGTGTGATATTGATCTATGAAGGCAATGAGAAAGGAGTCCGTTGGTGGATGGCAAACTCTGAAGCTCCTTCTATGCCCGCAAGCTTTTTTGTAAGATATACGAACCTGCCTTTCTTCAATGAGTACTTACAAGGTTGGTATGACAGATCATTAAAATGGCAATATATCCTGGAAGGTGAGAACAAAGTAAAAACCGATGATTTTTTATTTGGTGAAACTGAACTTTCACGCTTGCCCGATTTTGTAATCAAGGGAATGAGAGGACCGGACAGAGTTTACCTCAATGCTTCATTTAATAATTTTGGGAATCTTACACTGGCAAGTCTGGAACCTTTATCAGACGAACATTTTGACATTCTTCTTCGGTTTGCAAAGGTGTTTGATCTTACCTATACCCGTTTCAATGATCTGAAACAGGCAGAAGCACAGGCAAGAGAATCGAAGATCCAATTGGCATTAGAAAGAGTTCGTGCCAGAACGATGGCCATGCAGCGAAGTGATGAATTGCCAGGGGCTGCCAATTTATTATTTCAGCAGGTTCAATCATTAGGCATGCCGGCATGGAGTGCCGGTTACTGTACATGGGATGATGACAATAAAAATTCCATTTCACTTTCTATGAGTAGTGAAGGAGTTCTTCAACCGACATTAAGTATGCCTTTAACTGAAGACCCCTCATTAATGCATTTTCGTGAAGCCTGGGAAAGGGGCGAATCCTTTTTTGTTGAAGAAGTGGGTGGTGAAGAATTGAAAAGGCACTATACATATTTAAGAACGCTGCCCGGAGTAAAAGAAACATTAGATGATATTGAAGCAGCTGGTTTCCCCGTACCCACGTTCCAGATATTTCACCTTGCTTATTTTTCAAAAGGATTTTTATTGTTCATTACTTATGAACCCGTGCCGGAAGCTCATGATATCTTCAAACGTTTTGGAAAAGTATTTGATCAAACCTATACCCGCTTTCTTGATCTCCAAAAAGCCGAAGCACAGGCAAGAGAAGCACAGATTGAAGCAGCATTGGAAAGAGTGAGAAGCAGAACAATGGGCATGCAAAAAAGCGAAGAGCTCAAAGAGGTCATTCACGTTGTTTACGACCAATTCGTTCATTTAAATATCCATGTGGAGCATGCAGGGTTTATTATGGATTATAAAGAAAGGGATGATATGCTTATTTGGTTAGCTGACCAGCACGAAGTTCCTTTCCAGGTGACCATACCTTATTTTGACTGTGCGCATTGGAATAGTTTTAATGAAGCAAAGAAAAAGGGAACGGATTTCTTTGCCAACCATCTGAGCTTTGAAGAAAAGAACAGATTTTATCAGGATCTCTTTAAGTTATTCCCTGTGCCGGACAAGACAAAGGATTATTATCTTAATTGCCCTGGCCTTGCGATATCAACTGTATTGTTGGAAAACGTTGGGCTGTACATCGAGAATTTTTCCGGTATTCCTTATACAGACGAAGAGAATAACACGCTCATGCGTTTTGGAAAAGTATTCCAGCAAACCTATACCCGTTTTCTTGATCTGCAAAAAGCCGAAGCACAGGCAAGAGAATCGCAGATAGAATTGGGACTGGAAAGAGTGCGAGCAAGGGCAATGGCGATGCAAAAGTCTGATGAGTTGTCTGAATTGGTAGATACCGTTTTTAAAGAATTAACTAAACTGGATTTTGCCCTGACATGGTGCATCATTAATATCATCGATGAACCTTCAATGTCGAATACCGTTTGGGCAGCCAACCCGGATATAAATAAGGCGCCTGAATCTTATCACATGTTGTTTGAAGATTATCCATTTCACCATGCGATGATGAAAGGATGGAAAGAAAGAAAAACAAAATATGTGTATACACTCGAAGGCAACGAGAAAAAGATATATGATGATTATTTATTTAGTGAAACAGAATTCAGGAGAACTCCGGAGGTAGCACAGGCAGCATCGAGGGCTATGGAAAAATATGTTGTTTCTTTCTCGTTCAGCAATTTCGGAGGACTGCAAACTGTAGGAGATGGGCCGTTATCAGATGCAAATCTCGATATACTTAGCCGCTTCGGAAAAGTTTTTGATTTAACCTATACCCGTTTCAATGACCTGAAGCAAGCCGAAACACAGGCGAGGGAAGCACAGATTGAAGCGGCCTTGGAGCGGACGCGTACCCATAGTATGCTCATGCAACATTCCAGTGAACTGGATATTACATCAAGGGTCTTTCATGAACAACTATTGTTGCTCGGTATTCCCACAGAATTTTCTTATGTGTGGTTGCCTGATGTGGAGAAGGATAAACACTTATTCTGGGCTGCCTGGAATGAAGAAGAAAATGGTTCTACCATTTTACATAGCAAATCAGCAACTTACGATCTTGATAGGACAGAGCCCTATACAGCGGAATGCTTTCGGGCATGGGTAAGTGGCGAACCATTCCATATCTACCCTGTACCCCCAGCCGAGGTCAAAAACTTTTTTGATCTCTGGAGCGAAATAATGGGTGACGCCAAAAAACTTAAATCGGAATTTTTCCCTGAAGGATTGTATTATGACGAAGCCTTTATGAAGTATGGTTGTTTCGGGATCGTTATCCGCAGGTTAATTACAGAAGATGAAAAGAAAATCCTCCTTCGCTTTACCATCGAATTTGAAAGAACTTATACCCGTTTCCTTGATCTTCAGAAAGCAGAAGCACAGGCAAGGGAAGCACAGATTGAAGCGGCACTGGAAAGAGTAAGAAGCCGGGCCATGGCGATGCACAAAACAAATGAACTGCTCGACGCTGCAGAACTTGTTTACAAGGAATTATCCGAGCTTGGAATCAAAAGCATGAACGTCTCTTATGCCCTCGTTGATGAAGAAAAAAAATATGGTTCCTACTATAGCGTCACTCTGGATGGAAAGGCTCTCCCGTTTCCTTTTCTATTCCCCCACACGGCAACTAAAGTCATGCGCTCCCTTTTGTCAAATTGGAAAAAACAGGTGCCTTTTAATGTGATTGAACTGGATGAGGAAGCAACGCTGAATCATCAAACCTGGATCGCTGAGCATATTCAAAAACAGTTTGCAGAGAATAATCCGGGGATTCCTTTTTCAGTGGAAGCGTTTCTGGAAGCATCTCCACAAAAGGCAGTGATCTATAACTTCAATTTCGCACAAGGGTACATATTTGTCATTGGGAGTAAACGTTTAACTACTGAGCAGGAACAAATGATGCTTCGGTTTACCAAAGTATTTGAATTGGCTTATCGCAGGTTTTTAGACATAAAACAGGCCGAAGCTCTGGCAAGAGAAGCACAGATCGAATTGGCACTCGAAAGGGTTCGTGCAAGAACAATGGCGATGCACCGAAGTGAAGAACTGGCGGAAACGGCGCAGGTAATGTTTCATCAATTGCAGGAACTCGGTGGCATTCCTGATCGAATGTCGATTGGGGTGGCGAACGAAGAAACAGGTGTTGTCAATTTCTGGACAACTGATCAATCGGGCAGTCATATCAATAATAGTTTTGCTGCCCGGTTAAATGAAAAAACAGTTATTGAAAAAACATACAGGGCTTGGAAGGAAAATAAAAAATCGCTGGTGATCGATTTGCATGGGGATGAAGTACAAGAATGGATCCGGTTTGCCCGTGAAGAGATGAAAATTGTGGTGGACGATAAGCAAATAAAGGATCGTCGCGTCCATACCCTTGCTTTCTTCTCTCATGGATGGATCCTGGTAACAACACATGAGCTACAAACAGCCGAAACCATCCAAATATTAGAACGATTCGCATCCGTATTTAATCTTACGTATCGTCGTTTTCTTGATCTTCAAAAAGCCGAAGCGCAGGCTAATGAAGCCAGGATAGAAATTTCACTGGAACGAATAAGGGCCCGTGCGCTTGCCATGCACAAATCGGATGAATTAAAAGAAGTAGCAAAAGTGTTGTGGGAACAAATGGCATTACTGGGTCAGCGGGAATTGGAAGCATCCGTTGTGCACCTGTATGAAGAAGATCCTGGTCATATTCTTTCCTGGCGTGCAGTGAGCATCGGCACAGATTCAAGCAATAAATTAACATTTGGACATATGGCTATTCCCAAAAATTCATGTGAAGTTGTCCGGGAATGGCAGGCAAAATTTTATAGCGACCTTAAAGAGTATACAATAGAAATAAGCGGAGCCAAACAAGCGGAGTGGTATGAATTGCTTTTCAAATTGGCTCCCGATGTTGTCAATTCCATGCGTCAGAAAAATAGTATTCATGAAAAACGTTATTACCGGTTTTCCAAGTTCTCCGGCGGGGCGCTATTGATGGTGTCGACACAGGAGCCGAGCGAGGAGGTCGCCTATTTACAGCGCAGAGCGGCCGCAGTGTTTGACCTGGCCTACCGCAGGTTTTCTGATCTGCAAAAAGCAGAGGCACAGGCAAGGGAATCCGAAATAGAACTGGCACTGGAAAGGGTAAGGGCTAAGTCAATGTCCATGCGCCACTCGGATGAACTGGCCGATCTGGTAAGAATTCTTTTTAAAGAACTCAACAGCATTGGTTTTTCAATCAATGGCTGCATCATTATGACATATGATGAGAGAACAAATGACTCTACCTGGTGGATCGCTAATTCTGACGGCGTATCTAATCCGCTTGGTCTGTTGGTTCCAAATCATTCCCATGCACCGTACCAGGCATATCTCAAAGAATGGAAAAAGCAAACACCTAAATGGAGTTACAGGTTGGGCGGTGCTGAGAAAAAGGAATGGGACCAGTACGTATTTACAAATTCAGGATTGGCTGCTTTGCCCGATGCGGTAAAAGCTGGAATGCAATCGGTAGAAGACGTGCAGCTGAATGTTTGCTTCAACAAATATGCAAGCATCACCTTTGGCAGCCTGGAACCCATGGGTGATAAAGATTTTGATACTCTTCATCGTTTTGCGAAAGTTTTCGAACAATCCTACACCCGCTTCCTCGATCTGCAAAATGCCGAAGCACAGACAAGAGAAGCAAAGATCGAAGCAGCATTGGAAAGAGTCAGAAGCCGCTCTCTCGCTATGCATAAAAGTGATGAACTGCAGGAAGTAGTAAATACCGTATTTGAAAGGTTGACGGACCTGAATGTTGAAATGGATTCCTGCAACATTGCCATTTTTAAAGAAGGTACAAGGGACTATGACTACTGGATTGCAAGCCCTGCTCAGAAACGATCTGCCGTTTTTCATGTTCCTTACATGGATCTATACCTCACAAAAGACCTGGTGGATGCAAGAGAAAGTGGAGCCGATTTTTTTACCAAATCGTATTCTTTCGAGGAAAAGGAAAAATGGTTTGCCCACGCATACGAACATTCCGATTTTAGATTCTTAACCGAGGAAAGAAAAAAGTTTGTAGCTGAGGGCAAAGCAGTTTCAGTATCAATAGCATTTTCAAAAAACACGGGCGTACAAATAAACAGGTTCACCGGAAACCTGCCCACAGAGGGAGAAATAGATATACTGAAAAGATTCTCAAAAGTATTTGAGCAGGCATATATACGCTTCCTTGATCTTGAGAAAGCAGAATTACAGGCAAGAGAAGCACAGATCGAAGCAGCATTGGAAAGAGTTCGTGCAAAAGCAATGGCCATGCACAAGAGTGAAGATCTTCATGAGTCGGTAAAAATTATGTTTGAAGAATTTCGGAAGTTAAACCTGGATGTACTGAGATGTGGAGTAGGGATTCTTAATAAAAATTCAAGAACAGGATCAGTATGGGCTACTTCCGTTTCTGACGATGGACTTGCCGTCCAGATCTCTGCCGATGAAAGCTTTGAAACGCACCCGCTGATGTCGCTTATTTATGACTACTGGCAAAAGCAGGAAGATCTGGATTACATTTTACAGGGCCGGGACCTGGTCAACTATTACAAGGCAATGAAAGAAAGTGAATTGAAGTTGCCTGAATCACAATTAAATGTTTCAGAAGATGAGTTACAACCTCAATACTACTATGGTGCCATGTTCAGGGCTGGAGGCTTGTATGCGTTTAGAGAAAAACCCTTTGCTGAAGAAGATAGAAAAATAATGAAACGTTTCGCTTCCGTTGTAAACCTTACCTATAACCGGTTCCTGGACCTACAAAAAGCAGAAGCGAGTGCAAGAGAAGCACAGATAGAGGCAGCATTGGAAAGAGTTCGGGCAAAAGCAATGGCCATGCATAGCTCAAAGGACTTAGCAGATACTTTAAATGTCTTCTATCGTGAGCTCAAATCATTAAGTGTAATACCCATAAGATGTGGGGTGGCCTTGATGGATAAAAACACACGAATGGCCGAGCTTACTACTATGAACACAAATGAGCAGGGAGATTCAATCGAAATTATCGGCACAATAAAAATGGCAGGACACCCGGTATTAGATGGTGTTTTTGACAACTGGCTACTACAAAAAGAATATCATGCAGTGCTGAGAGGGAATCAGATCAAAGAATATTACCAGGTATTAAAGCCACAAATTTCTTACCCGGATCATTCAAATGATGAAGTTCAGTTCGGTTATTATTTTATGTTCAGGGAAGGTGATGTATATGCATGGACAGAAAGGGAATTGACGGAAGACGAATTAACCATATATCGCCGGTTTACGACCGTGATCAGCCTTACTTACAAACGATACAAAGATCTGCAACAAGCCGAGGCACAGGCACGGGAAGCTAAAATTGAAGCGGGGCTGGAAAGAGTTCGTGCAAGAACAATGGCAATGCACAGCAGTGATGACGTAAGTGCGGCAACGGCAACCATGTTTACCGAATTGGAAAGATTAGGAATCCAGAATCTCCGTGGCGGCATTACGATCATAAAGCAAGATCAAACACAGGAAGTTTGGTCAATTACCAATTTGCCCGATGGCAGTACAATAAGATCCATCGGTGTTTTTGATATGAGATTGCATCCGTTTTGGCAGGCGATATTTGAAGCAAAGGAAAGGAAAGAAGATTACATGTATTATTGGATGGCAGGTAAAGACAAGGAAAATTACATTGCTATTTTAAATGCCACACCCAATTACCTGGATCAACCAATAGAGGAAATTCCGGATGTGCATGTACATTGTTACTTTTTTGGTGAAGGCGGAGTTTGGACAAATTCATTGCAACCGCATTCGGAAGATGATAAGCAGATCATGAAAAGATTTGCTTCTGTATTCTCACTAACATTCCGTCGTTACCAGGATCTGAAAAAAGCAGAAGCACAGGCAAGAGAAGCAACCATTGAAGCTGCATTGGAAAAAGTGAGAGGAAAGGCGATGGCCATGCATAACAGTAACGACCTTTCTGTTACAACCAGCATAATAATTAGCGAACTAAAAAAGCTTGGAATTAAACCGATCCGCTGCGGGGTTGGAATTATTAATAAAGAAACACACAAAGCACAGTTGTATACAGCCCGGTTTTCGTCTGATGGAGATAGTCTTTCAGTAGTGGGATGGGTGCTGTTA
>JAICPX010000055.1 GCA_025929635.1 Chitinophagaceae bacterium | reverse complement strand
TGGTATAGTGCAATGACAATTTCTTCATGTCGTGGTCCGGCAAATCCATTTGTGTAAGTACCTGTGTTATTTCACGGCAGCGGTCTGTTCTGAAATTAAAACAGATCGCTACATCGTCATCTTTAATTTTTGCCAGTGGTAGCTGATCTTCCGCCACGATCACAGTTGGTTTTATAAATTCATCGGTAACATTTTTAGTATAAGCATTTTCCACCGCAGCAAGGGCATCAGTAGCTTTTTCCCCGATCCCATTTACCAATGCGTCATAGGCAAGTTTTATTCTTTCCCATCTTTTATCACGATCCATAGCGTAATAACGACCGCTAACTGAGGCGATCTTTCCAACAGCGCCATTCAAATGCTGTTGCAGGTCTGTTATAAATCCAAGCCCGCTTTTTGGATCACAATCACGACCATCCGTAAACGCGTGAATAAATACATCAGTTAACTGTTGTTGGTTACAAACATTTATTATTTCCTTTAAGTGGTTGATATGGGAGTGCACACCACCATCGCTTACAAGGCCTAAGAGATGCAGGGGTTTTCTGTTTTCTTTCGCAAAGCGAACAGCAGATAATAACACATCATTTTTTGCAAAAGATCCGTCCCGAATCCCGACGTTTATTCTTTGTAATTCCTGGTAAACGATCCTGCCGGCGCCAAGATTCAGATGTCCGACCTCGGAATTGCCCATTTGACCATCCGGCAAACCAACTGCTTCACCGCAAGTTATAAGGGTTGTATTTGGGTGTTTTCGGTATAAAGAAGAAACAAATGGCGTTTTGGCATTCTGGATTGCATCGGCAGATGCCACCTTTCCGAGCCCCCAACCGTCCATTATCACCAGGATCACTTTTTTTGCTGACATTGTGAAAAATTAACAATAAAAATTACGTTCCTTTTCAAAGAAAAAACGCCAGCAAAGCTAAGTGTTTTAACCTTACAGCTGGGTAATCCCATTGGTAAGTAGTACCTTAGATGGATTGAAGTTTAACGGACTATGGCATGTTTTTAGATTATTCTATGAAAACAAATTATATGAAAAAAACATTACTCTTTTTATCGGCATTTTTGATCACCGTTTTCTCCTTTGCACAAGGCGGAATCGATGAAGTGATCTCCGCTATGAAAAGCGGTAATGCAACCGGCGTTACCAAGTATTTTGACAATTATGTCGATATTACAATGCCTGATAAAAGCAGCAATTACAGTAAGAGCCAGGGTGAATTGATCATCAAAGATTTTTTTAGCAATAATGGTGTAAAGAACTTTGATGTTAAGCACAAGGGTAATAACGATAGCGGTGATTATTGTATTGGAACACTGCAGACAAAAAACGGGAGTTATAGAACAACCGTTTATATGCGAATGAAGGGCAATAAACAAGTGATCCAGGACATCCGGATCCAGCAACAATAAAACTTTCAGTAAAATCTAAAAGCCTCGCCGATTTCTGGCGGGGCTTTTTTAGTTTTGAGCAATGGAATTCGGAAAACAATTTTATCATTTGATAGACGAGGCGCTGGCCGAGGATATTGGTGATGGCGATCACTCAACGCTAAGTTGCATCCCATCGGAAGCAAGGGGTAAAGCAGTTTTGAAAATAAAGCAGGATGGTGTATTGGCCGGTGCAGAAATAGCCGAAAAAATATTTCACTACAAAGACCCGCAAACTCAATTTACTGCTTTAAAAAAAGACGGCGAGGTAATGAAATCCGGGGAAATGGCTTTTGAAGTAGAAGCATCCATCCACACCATACTGCAATGTGAAAGACTTGTATTGAATTGTATGCAGCGGATGAGCGGCATTGCGACGTTAACGAAACAATATGCGGACAGGCTTTATGGTCACAAAACAAAACTGCTTGACACAAGAAAAACGACACCAAATTTTCGTTTGCTGGAAAAAGAAGCAGTGAGAATTGGCGGAGGAGTGAATCATCGTTTTGGGTTGTATGATATGATCATGCTAAAGGATAATCATATTGCTTATTGTGGTGGGATTGAAAACGCAATAAACGCAGCCTGGAAATATTTACAGAAAAATAAGCTGGATCTTAAAATTGAAATTGAGACAAGGAATATTGAGGATGTTCAAAATGCGATTGCAATAGGAAAAGGTAAAGTATTTCGCATCATGCTCGACAATTTTACGCCGGAGCAGGTTGCCGAAGCCCTGAAACTAATTGCCGAAGGATTCGAAACAGAAGCAAGCGGTGGTATTAACCTTGACAATATAGAAGATTATGCTGAGACAGGAGTTGATTATGTAAGTGTAGGAGCACTGATACACCAGGCAAGGAGCCTTGATCTTAGTTTGAAAGCAGCAATAATTTAATAGTTTAATAAGTTCCAAAAGTTTAATAGGTTCAGGCGGTTGAATTAACTTATTGAACTTTTCCAATCTCATGAAACTGAAACCAGGAGCGATGTCAAAGAAAAATAAACCCGACAGCCGTGGATTTGTTTATAGTACTGACCCGAATTTTCAATTTGAGGCGCAGAAAGAGAATAGTGAAACAGCGGCTCCATCACAGCAACAATTAAGGGTAAGATTGGATACAAAACATCGTGCAGGTAAAGCAGTGACGTTGATAACAGGATTTATTGGAAAACCAGAAGACCTTGAAGACCTTGGAAAAAAACTAAAATCGTTTTGCGGAACTGGCGGCTCAGCAAAAGATGGAGAAATCATTGTTCAGGGGGACCAAAGAGATAAAGTGATGCTGTGGCTGTTTAAGAACGGGTACAGTAAATCCAAAAAAAATTAAACTCAATCCTTTCTTCATCCTTATGCATAAAATAACTCAACGCCCGGCCTGTGCATTTTTTACCTGTGCAATTATTTTTCTGTTGCAGAACCTGCTGGCGTGCTCCGGTTTTGGCATCAGACCGGATACTGTTCATTCAGGTTAATATTTTCGTTCTTCGATCGAATCAAGGATATTGCAATAACTGATATACCGGTCAATATTTATTTCTTCGGTTTCCAAAGCTTTTTTTATGGCACACCCCGGTTCATTTATATGCAAACAATTATTGAACTGGCAATCATTTAACCTAGTTCGCATTTCAGGATAATAGTGTGAAAGTTCCTGTTTTGTGAGATCAACCAAACCAAACTCCCTCATACCAGGCGTATCAATTATTTTCCCACCATAAGAAAGATCGTACATTTCAGCAAATGTTGTAGTGTGCAAACCTTTGCCGCTCCATCCACTTACATCCTGCGTCTTCAGAACCAGGTCGGGACAAATGATATTTATAAAGGACGATTTGCCGACACCGCTGTGTCCACTTAATAACGTGATCTTATTCTTTAAAAAATCTTTTACTTCTTCAATCCCCATTTGTTTTTCTACGCTTATTAGAAAAGTTTTGTAACCGATCGATTCATACATCTGTTTCCATTCATTGTATTTCTCTTCTTCTTTTTTTCTGTGGAGATCCGCTTTGTTAAAGACGATGGCTGCTGGTACATGATACATTTCACAGGCTACTAAGAAACGATCAATAAAGCCCTGGGAAGTTCTTGGTTCTTTCAATGTGGCGAATAATACCGATTGATCGAGATTGGCTGCGATAATGTGATGCTGGTGTTTGTGTCGTGGCGATTGCCTGTTCACATAATTTTTTCGCGGGTGTATTTCTGTAATGGTCGCGGTATTCTCGGTCTCGCTTTCTGTTTCTATTTCTACTTCATCACCTACCGCTACGGGGTTGGTAGAGGTTATTTCATCAATTTTAAAAACACCTTTTATACGGGCATTAACCATTCGCCCGGCCTGGTTTTTGACCGTATACCAGCTGCCCGTGGATTTATAAACTAAGGCCCGCGCCAATATTTCAGGATTTAGATGTTTAAAGCAGGAAAGTTAGAAACAAAATGCTTTGATATGAAATTAACGGCAAACGGATACGTTATTAACCCGGAGTTTACTATAAAACTTAACGAACTTTGATTATTTTGAGTATCAAATTCAACACTATGAACAGACCTATCCTTTTTGCAGTTATTTGTTTTTTATCTTTTTCGTTTATTAGTTGTGATAAGAACGATAGCCCGGATCCAACGAATACTGATTACATCATAAAAGCTGCATGGAAATTTGATAAAGCAATGTCGGGTGGTGCTGATGTTTCCGGGTTTTTGAACGCATGTTATAAAGATAATGTGATGACATTCCAGGCTAATGGAAATGGATCACTTGATGAAGGCGCTACAAAATGTAATGCCGGGGATCCCCAGACGACCAATTTTACATGGAATTTTACTAACAACGGATCTACTTTGAATGTGACTGGAGGGATCTTCGCCGGTCAATCAGGGAGTTTCACTGTAATTACACTTAATGACAACCAAATGGTATTAGAAGGAACTATTTCATCTCCAACAGGACCAGTTACAGGGCAGATACACTTTAAACATTAAGAAAGATATTTTCCAACGACCGGCATCCTTCTGCCTACGCCAAATGCTTTGCAACTGACGCGAAGAACAGGACAGAATTGTTTGCGTTTATATTCGTTTGTATTTACCAATTTCAAAACCCTGTCAACAAGCGCAGGGTCATAGCCCTTGGCTTTTATTTCTTTAGGTCCGTCTCGCAATTCTATGTATTCATATAGCACCCTGTCAAGAATATCATATTCGGGAAGACTGTCACTATCTTTTTGATTGGGTCTTAATTCAGCTGAAGGAGCCTTATTGATGATGTTTTCGGGAATACGTTTCTTCCTGTGATTGATATATTTTGCCAGCGCATACACCTGTGTTTTGTAAACATCACCTAAAACACTTAAACCACCAGCCATATCCCCATACAAGGTTCCATATCCGGTTGCCAGCTCACTTTTATTCGATGTATTCAATAAGATATAGTTGAATTTATTGGCTACTGACATTAATAAATTCCCTCTTGTTCTTGCCTGTATATTTTCCTCGGCCAGCCCGAACGGCAGATCCTTATAAATGGGCTTTAATTCGCCAAGAAAACTTTCAAAGATGTTCTTGATCGGCGTTATGTGAAAATTGCATCCGAGATTCCTGCTTAACTGCTCGGCATCTTCAACCGAATGCGATGATGAAAATTGTGATGGCATCAACAGTACGGTTACATTTTCTTTTCCAAGAGCATCAACGGCCAGCACTTGCGTCACTGCGCTGTCAATACCGCCGCTGGCGCCGAGTATTGCTCTACTAAATCCCATTTTCCTGAAATAATCCCTGATACCAAGTAGCAATGCATGATAGATCTCATCAATATTCTTATCATTGCTTAAATAAGCAAGTATATCTTCCCCTTTTCCTACTTCCTGTGCAGAGTAATAATATTTCTCAGCCCCCTCCGATCCTTCGCTTTGCTCAGGATGAAGTTCCCCGTTGGGGGAGGCTTTTGAAGCGCCTGATTTTTGTAATAACTCCTCCAGCTCAAACACTTCAAAATCTTCTTCAAAATATTTCATCTCTTTCACCTTCCTGCCATTGATATCGTATACAAGGCTGCCCCCATCAAAAATGATCTCCGTTTGCGAACCGATCGCATTGCAATAGAGCATCGGCATCTGGTATTTCAGTGTATGTGCCTTGATTATGCTGTTGCGAACGATATCCTGTGCATAGTTATAAGGAGATGCCGATAGATTTATCATCACATTGGGTTTGAAAGGCATCAGTTTTTCCATGGGTGTGACCCGGTACAGGGGATTATCGCCCATGTTCCAGATGTCCTCACAAATTGTAACGGCTAATTTCTTGCCTTTAAATTCCAATATCTTCCATTCAAAAGCGGGTTCAAAAAACCGGTAATCATCAAATATGTCGTAATTGGGCAACAGGGTTTTATGTATTTCGCCTTTTATTTCTTTTTCATAAAGAAGAAATGCGGCATTAAAAAGATCCTTGCCTTCTTTTTGCAGATTCCTCGCAGGCGAACCGATCAACACACCAATATTGTCGGCGTGTTGTTTAATCCGGTCAATAGCTTCGTAGCATTTATTAATGAAATCTTTGAATTCAAGAAAGTCACCGGGATAATAACCACAGACTGAAAGTTCGGAAAAAACCACCAGGTCGGCACCGGATTGTTTCGCTCTGTTTATTCCTTCAATGATCTTCCGGGTATTTTCTTCAAAATTGCCAATATGATAATTCTGTTGCGCTAAGGCGATCTTCATGGCGCAAATTTACAACCCCTGCTCATAAAGGGATTTAAAAAATTGTTTCATTTATCTTCGTGTGCAACATAGTAGAATTATCAACGTTTACCAATACCATGAAAATAAAAACAATTGTAGTCGTTGGACTGGTCCTGTTTGCTGCCTGCAGTAGTGATGACAACGCCCCTGATGTTTCCAATATAAAAGTTGAAGTTCCTGTTGAAAGATTTGAAAAAGATTTCTTTGCCATGGACACCATTGGTATTGAAAAAGACCTTTCAAATCTTGAAATGAAATATCCTTCTCTGTATCCGATATTCATTAATAATGTCCTTGGATTGAGTGATAGCAGCCGGGATAAGGGAGTAGTCAGGTTCATCAGTCAAAACCGGTTTATCGCTGATGCCGCCGATAAAGAATTTAAGCACACTAATGAGATAAAGAAAGATTTTGAACAAGCCTTTCGCTTTGTGAAATATTATTTTCCCGGGTATAGAGTTCCAAAAGTTGCTACCATCGTTGGACCTCCGGATGCCTTTGCCAGGAATCAGACGGGTGAGCTCACAACAAGTTTTTTGACACCGGATCATTTGGGAATATTGCTGCAGTTCTATCTTGGCAAAGACTTTTCACTTTATAAGGATGTCTACTTTATTTCAAACATAGCACCCGAATACCGAAGCAGAAGATTTGATAAAAAATACCTGGTGGCTGATGCAATGAAATTGGTCGCTGATGATATTTACCCTGATAAAAGTATCGGAAAAGGACTCATCGAACAGATGATAGAGAAAGGAAAACAGTGGTGGTTGTTAGATAAATTTTTACCGAAAGCCGCCGACTCAATTAAAACAGGGTATACAAAACAACAGCTCAACTGGTGCGATGCTAATGAAGGATTGATCTGGAACGATATCATCACAACTGAAAAGGATCTTTACACTAAAGATCCATTAACGCTGCAAAACTATATTGGTGAAGCGCCGTTTACGCAATCCTTCGGCCCAGCATCGCCGGGAAATATTGGTCAATGGATCGGCTGGCAGATCGTGAAGAAATTTGCAAACAAAAATTCATCGATGCCGGTAATGGATATTTTGAAAACAGATGCAAGGAAGATCTTTGAGCAGGCGAAGTATAAACCGAAATAAACCCATCTCCACAAACAATTTCGATAGATCGACGATACTGCTAAAGCCCCTTCCCGATGTGAAGCGGAGATAAACTCCATATCTATCGAAAGATTAAGAAAGAATACATCAAATATTTTGCGTGATTTTGAGATTATAAAATAAAAGAAGGATGAAATCTGAGTCTCCCCTTGTCAATGCGAACCGCGAGCAATGCGAAGCCGGAAGCAAAGGGTGACAGGGGGCTTTTTAGTTATTCTTGAACGGAACAAACATTTCAAAGGCTGGAATGTTAACGTCAAATAACTGTTTATTGTTCAGATTTTCCATTTGATAAGTGCCATGCATTTTGCCCATTTCGGTTTTGAGATTGCAACCACTTACATATTGATATTTTTCTCCGGGGGATAAAACGGGTTGTACGCCAACTACCCCTTCGCCTTCCACTTCACGATGACTTCCATTGCTATCAAAAATATGCCAGTGCCGGCGATGAAGCTTTACGGGAAAGGAATTATGATTTTCGATTGAGATACGATATGCAAACATATATTCTGATTGCATCGGGTTGCTGTAATCCTGCTGGTAGAATGTTTCTACACTTACTTCCACACCCTCCGAGATCAAGCTTACCATGTAATAAGGTTTAAGTAAAAATAGCTAAATAATGCTGCATTCCGCTCAATTTATTTCATACCAGGAAGCACATACCGTAATTTTGCGCCACAAATACGATCTTTTTAAAAATTCGATAACGAAATATGAAAATAGCCGTAGCAAAAGGAGATGGAATAGGTCCGGAAATAATGGAAGCCGTACTCAGCATCTTTACTGCAAATAAGATTTCCCTTGAATATGAGTATGTGGATATGGGAAAGTGGGTTTTTGATAAAGGTTTTTCCAATGGTATGACGCCGGAAGCAAAACAAACGATCGAAGCCCATGGAATTTTATTCAAGGGCCCGATGGAAACACCAAAGGGAAAGGGTGTAAAAAGCGTCAATGTCACCGCACGAAAAACATGGAACACTTATGCTAATAAGCGGGTTTTCCAAACACTTCATGGTGTAAATACAGTTTTCAGTAAGGCCGGAATTATCATAGATATTACGGTTGTGCGGGAAAATATAGAAGATACATATGGGGGCATTGAGCATATGCTTACTCACGATGTGGCATTGAGCCGGCGATTTATTACCCGGCCTGGCAGTCTTCAGGTGATCCGTTATGCCTTTGAAATGGCCAAAAAGAAAAATGCAAGACGTATTACCTGCGGTCACAAGGCGAACATCATGAAAATAACCGATGGCTTGTTTCTTGAATGTTTTTATGAAGTGGCGAAAGATTATCCTGAACTAAAAGCAGATGATATAATTGTAGATGACCTGTGTATGAAGCTTGTCACAAGACCAGACACATTTGATGTGATTGTTCTTACCAATCTGCAGGGTGATATTGTTTCTGACCTTTGTGCAGGGCTCGTCGGCGGGCTGGGTTTTGCCCCGTCTGCAAATATTGGTGATCATATTTGCATTTTCGAGGCTGTCCATGGTACCGCCCCTGATATCGCGGGAAAAAATATTGCCAATCCAACCGCTTTATTGCTGAGTGGATTAGCAATGCTTCGTCATATTGGTTTGATGGAAAATGCAGCAATAATTGAAAACGCATTGCTGTTTACACTGGAGAGTGGTGTTCATACAGGTGATTTCGGCGATAAATCAATCCCACCGGTTAATACAACCGGGTTTGCTGAAGCGGTGATCAGTAATTTTGGAAAACAACCATCCGCAGGAGCAAAGCCGATCTTGCCAAACATGACCAGGACACCCACTCATTTTAAATTGGAAAAAAATCCAATGCTGGTATCGGCAGAAATGAGCGAGGAGAAGATTATCGGGGTTGATATGTTTATTGAAAGTGATGAACAACCACTGCAGGTGGCAGAGGAATGTGAGCAACATGCCGGGCAAAAATTCAAATTGATAAGTATCAGCAATCGCGGTACACAGGTATGGCCAACCGGTTCTGTGTATACCAATCTTGTTAATCAATACAATGCCCGCTTTGAAAGTTTACATGGAGACACGCTTGCCCAGCAAGATATCATTGATTTATATATAACACTGAGCAGGAACTTTAAAGTATGTTCTTTTGAATTATTGAATATGTGGGGTGATAAAAAAGCGTATTCACTGGCACAGGGTCAGTAAATAACTTTTAACGTCGGATGAATTCTCAGGCAGTATGTCTCTTCATATCCATACTGATCAACTTCCCTTCCAGTACGTTGGCTAGTTCAACAACAGCTTTGTTCTCATTTTTCCTTGCATTTTTAGTATGCGTTGGATAAAGAGATACACCCGTGTAAATGTTGTAATGCAACGTAAGAGAATTGCCATGGAAATTGAAATCCCAGTCAATACTGTCGAAATCATCTTCCTTGCGGCGGAAGTCAATATTAAAATCTTTGCTGAGAATATCGGCAACCTGGTAGAATCGTTTCAGACCGCCGTCATCATCAAGAATGGCTTCAGTGCAGCCAAGTGCAATGCGTAGGGTAAGGCTCATAGCTTGTACGTTTTTAGGTTTTAGAAAAGGATATATGGCTTTCGTTTAAGAGATCGTATATATTCTACTTATGACTTAAACTTCTTTGCTTTTCTTGCTGCTTTTTCGGATTCAGGATCACCGCTCACGATCTTTTCAGCACCGATATTTCGTCCATCTGTTTTGCAGCCATACTTGGGTTTGAAGATATTCCCCCACAATTTACAAGATGAAAGCGCCATCGTCAGGATAACACAGACCAGGAGAGTTTTTAGGGCTTTCATAGTTTGTTTTTTGTATCAACGAATTTACGACGAAAAAATTGCACTTGCCAGAGTAAATGTACGAGCCCGGGAGTGAAGTCTGGAGTCGGAAGGCAGCAGTCGGAGAGAAACCGGAGAAATAATGCGTTTTAATGCCTGATTTCAGACCCCTGACTTCAGACTTCCGACTTCGGATTCCTGAACCAATCAGCATATCGCACATAATTATCAGCGATCCTGTTTATTTCTCCGCTTATCATTTCGGCTGAAATGGCTTTTACTTTTTTGGCAGGCACACCGGCATAAATACTGGCTGTCTCACAGATCGTGCCTTCTAATACTACGGCACCTGCTGCAATGATCGTATTGCTGTTCACTATCGCACCGTCCATTATAATTGCTCCCATACCTACCAGCACATTATCATGCAACGTGCAGCCATGGACGATCGCATTATGACCAATGGAAACATTATTACCGATGGTAGTTCCAAATCGTTGGTAAGTGCAATGAATACAGGCACCATCCTGTACATTTACCTTATTCCCCATCTTTATAAAATTTACGTCCCCACGAATAACTGTGTTAAACCAGATGCTGCAATCATTGCCCATTACCACATCACCTACTACGGTCGAGTTAGGTGCTAAAAAACAATTGCTACCGAAAACAGGAAATTTATTTTCTACCGGAAGAATAACTGGCATTGTAGTAGTTTGAGGTTTTTGTCAATGGTGAATGGTCAATGGGCAATAGGCAATTTTCAATTACCACGGTCCCTTCACAATTCACCATTGACCATTGCAAATTAGAGAAAATTCTTTGCGACCTTGCGTATTCTTTGCGTCCTTTGCGAGAAACAATTCTTCGTGAATCAGCGGGAACTTTTTCTTAAGCATATTGCACAAACATCTCCGTCACCTTTGGCATTTGAAATAGTAAAAGCCGAGGGTTGTTTGCTCTACGATGTAAAAGGAAAAGAATATATCGATCTTATCGGCGGGATCAGCGTCGCTAATACCGGGCACAGGCATCCAAAAGTTGTTGAAGCCATAAAAAAACAATTGGATGCATATCTGCATGTGATGGTTTATGGCGAGTTCGTTGAATCACCACAAGTGCAATATGCAAAATTGCTGACAGATCACCTGCCTTCTTCGCTCAATTCAGTCTATTTTACCAATTCAGGTGCTGAAGCAATCGAAGGATCAATGAAGTTGGCAAAGAGAGTAACCAACCGCCCACAGATCATTGCTTTCAAGAATTCCTATCATGGTTCTACGCAAGGTGCACTAAGTATAATGGGGGATGAATACTGGCGCAACGCTTTTCGGCCATTGCTTCCTGATATTTTGCATCTTGAATACAATTCTTTTGAATCAATAGATGAGATTACAGAACGTACAGCATGTGTATTTCTTGAGGTCGTACAGGCCGAAGCCGGGGTAATTGTGCCATCAGTCGATTGGATAAAAGCAGTCAGAGAAAAATGTACAGAAACAGGATCACTTTTGATTCTTGATGAAATTCAAACTGGCTTTGGAAGAACCGGTTTTCTCTGGGGATTTGACGGCTTTAATATCACTCCCGATGTTTTGGTTTTAGGAAAAGCATTAGGCGGAGGTATGCCGCTAGGGGCTTTTATCGCCAATCAAAAGCTGATGACTGTATTTACTGAAAATCCTGTACTTGGTCATATTACAACTTTTGGGGGCCACCCGGTTTCCTGTGCCGCGGGCCTGGCCGCTATGAAGGTATTGTTAGAAGAAAATCTGATTGATAATATTCGTGAGAAAGAAAATCTCTTACTTTCATTAGTTCCTCATAAAAAAATAAGGACCTACCGATCATGCGGTCTTTGGCTGTCACTCACATTTGATTCCTTTAAGGTCAATAAAAGGATAATCGATGACTGTATAGCAACGGGCCTGATGACGGACTGGTTTTTATTTTCCCCCAATTCTTTGCGCATTTCGCCACCTTTAATAATTTCAACAGAACAAATAATCCGGGCTGCCGAAATATTGAGATCGGCAATGGATAAAAATTGAAATTTTATTTATGAGACGCCTGACCCTTATCCACCTGTTACTGGTTTCCTGCATACTGGCTCATGCACAACGAGCAAAAACATCCAATACACTCTTATGGCGGATCACAGGAAAGGGGCTCAGCAAGCCTTCCTATCTGTATGGAACGATTCATTTAATGGATAAAAAAGTTTTTTTTCTGGGTGATTCGGTTTATAGTTCAATTGACCGCTCAGAAGGATTTGCCAGCGAGCTTGATCTTAATACGATGGGTATGGAAATGATCAACCACATGATGAAGGAAGAGGAAGAGAAACAAGGTCGTGAGCCTGTTAAAGTAAAAGATGTTGTGAGCCCGGAGATCTGGGAGCGTTACAAAACAACCCTTGCAGAAAAATTTGGGAAAAAAGCTGAAAACGTTACCGTTGAAGATCTCGATGAAATGAAGGATGCGCTGGAAAGCGAAATCTTTGAAAAGGGTGACATGCCGACATTTTTGGACGCTCATCTTTTCGGGTTGGCAAAGAAAAAAGGAAAATGGGTAGGTGGTATTGAGGATATGCAGGATCAGCTGGAGCATATTACCCGCGATGAAAAGATTGAAAACAAGATCCAGGTCGCCTTGTATGATGAAGATTATTATCGCAGTGGCATTGATTGGATGATAAAAATGTATATCAACCAGCAGCTTGATAGCATTGATGCCATGATGTACAGGGAAGAATCGGGTGAAAAAGATCATATAATGATCAAGAGAAACCTGAAGATGGTAAGAAGAATGGATAGTCTTTCAGCCATCCGTAGCATGTTCTTTGCGGTTGGAGCTGCACACCTCCCCGGCGATTCCGGTGTGATTGCCCTATTACGAGGAAAGGGATTTGAAGTGACGCCTGTAATGTCATCAAAAAGGATCGACCCCTCTAAATATGTTCTAAAAACCAGCGAGGAACAATGGTTCCCGGTAGAGATCAAAGACAGCGCATATTTCTTAAGTATGCCCGGGTTGGCAAATAAATTTGAGATGCTTGAAGAGTTTGGACTCAATACAAAATTGTTTTTTGACCTGTCGTTTATGAAAATGTATATGACGATGAGCATGGAGCTGGGAGAACGGAAAAAATTAGGCGCCGATAGTTTATTTAAAGGTCTAAAAAATCAATATGCAGAAAAAGCGGACGATGTAACGGAAAAAATAATTACCGTGAATGGTGAACAGGGTCGTGAATTGCGATACAAAACTTCCGACGGCATATTTGTCATGCAGGTTTTCATTCCGAACATGGAACGGGTAGTAGTAAATGCCGTCATGACACTTAAGGAACAATCAGTGAATGATAACGATAGCAAAAAATTCTTTCAATCCTTTGTCGTAAACAAAAATGCAAAAGTAATTGCAGAGGAGGAGGTGAAATGGTCATTATATAAAAACACGGCACAGTCTTTTTCAATTGAATTTCCGTCAAAACCTATCGAAAAAAAAGATGTACGGTCTGAAGAAGGAAGAATATTTCATAGTCTGCAGGCTGCCGATATAAAGAACCAGGTCTTTTATGGGATCAAAGTCGCTTCTGTCAAAGAAGGATTGTATCTACCCATAACTGATTCTGCCCATTTAGAAGCATTAGGAGCCGATATGAGAATGAAATTTGACGAAGTGAACATGATAGATTCATCGATCATTTCTATTAATGATTTTCCCGCTTGCAAAATGTTGGCAAAGGCTAAGACCGGGGGTGATGACCTCGTCTTGGATATTTTATCTGTCCTCAGGGGAAATAAAAACTATTACCTTTTTGCATTATATCAACCCGGGGATAAGGCAGCACAACAATCACGGAGGTTCCTGAGTTCTTTCAAACTATTACCCATAGAATATCCGCAATGGAAGACCCAGGTTCCGGAAAGCAAGGCCTATTCTACAACATCTCCCTTTCCTTTTCGCGTTTATCCGTGGGAAGAGGAAGAAAAAATGGGTGTGAATGTTGACCGGCTGATGGTATATGATACGCTGGCTTCTCACAGTTTGTTTGTGGATAGAACGATCATTCCATCATGGTATTGGTTCAGTTCCGATACGGCATTCTTAAGAAGTTGGATCTCCAAGCATATGCAGTATAATGATTCGTTGGTTGGGTATACAGTAAAAGATAATGGGAATGCTAAGGTGGCTGAGTTTTTTGTAATGCAACCTCGGCAAACAACCATCAAGAAAGTAAAAGTGATCCTGGTGGGGAATGAGGTATATGACGTGTATGGAAACCTTGCACAAGCAGATCTTGACAAATCGTATTATAAATTCTTTGACGATTTCAAAGTATTGCAAACTCCGCAGGCTTTTGATTTGACCCGTCCAAAATTAAAAGAATTGAAAACAGCCATGGAGAACGGGGATAAGAAGGACATTAAAGAAATAAATGCATGGTGGAGTGATCTTGCATTTGAACATGCAAACCTCGACTGGCTGCAACCATTAATATTGAGAGCCTATCCCGATTTTGACTCCGGTTATTACAATACGCTTAACTCGACCATCATGTCAGAGATTGAAGTTATCGACAGTAATCACCGGACAATAGATTTTATTAAAAACAACTATGCCTCGATAACCAAAGAGAATAATAAGATAAAATCACTATTGTTAAATTATTTATGCGGCACTCTTACTAAAGAATCGTACGATCTTGCAAAACAGGTCCTGGCAGACAAAGGATATCCGTTCGATATCGATGTTTATTTGACCGTGTATGATTCCCTAAAGCTTACCGCGACACTTTATCCTGAGTTTTTAAACCTAATGAAGATGCCCGGACGGACAGGTTGGGTGTGCAGGGTTACTTCAAATCTGCTTGACAGCAACCTGCTTTCGACGAAGTTGATCCTCGAACATGAAAAACTGTTTCTTGATGAGGCAGCTAAGGCAATCAAAGAAAAGGGCAGTAATGATGAGGTTTATGAGTATCATGAACTGGTGAAGATGCTCGGGATCTTAAATACCCCGTCATCGAACAAAATGCTCATTGAATTCAGCAAATATGCAGACCGGGAAATGAAGTTCTTTTCCGGTGCGGCCATCGAGGAGGAGTGAGCGTTCGGCGTGGTCCGACGCGAGCACAATTCGGTAGACCGGGTAATAGATCGTCTCGAACCCGACGATCTCCGCCGTCGGCTCGAGGCCTTTGAGGATCGTCCGGAGCGATTCTTTCGTGACGTTCGCCTCCGGGGGATCGCCCCGGAGCGGCTCCATCGGGGGCTCTGACCCGGGACGGAGAGAAG
>JAICPX010000311.1 GCA_025929635.1 Chitinophagaceae bacterium | reverse complement strand
GTTCCGTACATCACCGGCGAAAACCAGGCAGGAGACTCCCTGGGATTCGCATTCTTTTATTAAAGATTGAAGTTCATCCCCGGATCCAAGGGTATAACCAGGATATTTCAACGTTTGCGCAATATCAAACGCTGCAATATGCACTCCTTCTTTTGCCAGTGCGATCGCTGTAGCCCTGCCCTGCCCATGTGCAGCACCGGTTATGAATGCCACTTTACCTTTTAAATCATTGGTCATATGTGATAATTAAAAATCCAAATCACAAAAACCAAATCACAAATAAATATCAATGTTCAAATTAAAACACGCCGAATTTGATTTTTTTAATTTGTTATTTATTTGATGCTTGAAATTTGTTATTTGGTGGTTTTACATATGTATAGCTTAGCAATATTTCATAGTTGACCGGTAACCAGACAGGTATTCATCAATCTCGGTTTCGATCACATTGTTAAAGACATTGGTGGCGATCATGATCCCTGCAAATGATATTAATATCACCATTTCTGTTTCACTGTATTGGCTGGCTACCGAGTTATAAAGGTGATCTGCAATATTTCCCTTGTGTTTAGCAATACTGCTCCCAAAATCCAAAATATTTTTTTGTGCTTCCGTCAGGTCAGGCTTCTCAGGCGTTTCGCCTGAATCTATGATTATTTTCCGGAAAAAGGTTGAGCAGAGTGGACAATCGGCTGCACATGAAATTGAATGGGCATACAAAGAAGCCATCCGTTTGCCCAATATTTTTTCCACTTCTGAATATAAGGGATACCATTGCATGTACGCTTCAAAGGCTATCAAAGAACGACCCAGTGTTGATTTCATATTTGTAATGCGGCCGCCATAGTCCTGCACATGCCGTTCAAAAGCGGCTTTCACCGGAGGCGAAATTTCTTTGGTGGTCAGCGGTTGTATTCTTGCCATAATCATTTTTTTCGTAAGTGACCGGGATTTTGTAACAAATTACAGGAATATTGCCCTGTATATTGTTATCAGGCTCATCGCAATAACTACGATTCCCACAGCCATGAACATTTTTCTTACCGGCAATCGTGTCGTCAGCATAGCTGAAAAAGGAGCCGTGATGATACCGCCTATCAATAATCCTGCAACAATATTCCAATGATGAATACCCACTGTAAACAAGAACGTAATAGCACTGGCGACTGTCAGAATAAACTTTGCCATAGTACTGCTTCCAATAACGTAACGCGGTGTGCGGCCATTTTTAATAAAAGTACCTGTCACTAAAGGCCCCCAGCCTCCACCACCGAATGAATCAATGAAGCCGCCAACTAAACCAAGAATGGGAATATTGGTTTTCTTCTTTACCCCATTGCCATTACCATTTCCGTTTTTGTTCTTATAGGCGTTTCTTAAGATGCGAAAACCAAGATACATTGCGTAGGCAGCAATAACGGGTTTTGTAAGTTTAGCATAATATTCACCGGCAAAGGTAAGAGCAATCGCCCCGAGGACAGCTCCGATTATGGCCGGAATTGCTAGCGCCCTGACCAATTTTTTATTTACGTTTCCCAATTGCCAATGACTGATGCTTCCTGCTGCGCACGTGAATGATTCAGCAGAATGAATGCTCGCGCTAATAATTGGCGGCGGGACATTTAATATTAACAATATCGTGGTACAAATGACTCCATAACCCATGCCCATGGATCCCGCAACCATCTCCGCACAAAACCCGGCTAAAAGCATCCAGTAAAACAGGTAATTGTCTTTATGTAACAATGCCTGCAGTGAAGCCAATTGCTCTGCCGAGAGAAAAAGGTAAGTCAGCAATACGGCTAATACAATAATGCAAATAGCAACCGTGTATTTATTGAATACTTTTCTTCTACTTGAAGTAAGTTCCAATTCAGCAACTACCGTTTCCCCCGAAGTAATTATTTCTTCAATTGCCTCATCCTGCTTTAGCTCTTGCATTCACTCATTTTTTTTCTGTAAGCGTTTGGGTCAATTCATTTAACCGTTTTACTTTTTCCGCAAAATCACCGCTCATTTTATTCCTGATATTCTGCATATTGTTCAAAAGATCATCGATCTCGTCGGGTATCGCGTCATTAAGTACTTCTTTGATTCGTTTAGCCATAGTGGGTGATCGACCATTCGTCGAGATCGCAATTTTTAAATTTCCTTTTTGAACGATACTGCTCAAATAAAAGTCACAGAGCTCAGGCGTATCCGCCACATTAACTAAAATTCCTTTTCCTGTGGCGGCTTCTTTTATTTCTTCGTGCAGCTTTCTGTTATCGGTGGCCAGGAAAACAAGATCTTTATCCTCCAGGTCTTCATGTTGAAATTCTCTTTGGAAGATCTTGCAGGAAGGATGTTTATAAACCAACCTTCTCACTTCCTCCTTTATTTGCGGAGCTACAATAGAGATCTTTGCCTCCGGTGAATTGGCCAATAGCGAATGCAGTTTTTCTAAACCAACATTTCCTCCTCCAACTAATAGCAAGTCAAGCTGATCCAGTTTTAGAAAAACCGGGTACAACTGGTTCTTTTTATCAGTTTCACCTTCTGATTTCTCTATATGTTTATTTTTTTCTTCCATTACGCTCAATTAATATTCCATTTTATCGATCCATTCTTTTGCATTCTTTGCTGCATAAGAGATAATAATATCTGCACCCGCTCTTGTTAAAGCCGTCCAAACTTCCAGGTGAGCCGCTTCACGATTCACTAAATCTTTCTCTGCTAAAGATTCTATAGCCGCATATTCGCCGCTTACATGATACGCTGCAACAGGTTTTAGTGTTTGTTGTTTCAATCTTGCTATTACATCGGTATACAATGCAGCCGGTTTCACCATTAAAATATCAGCGCCTTCTCTTTCATCACGCAGGCTGCTTGCAATTGCGTCGTTGATATTTAAAGGCGACAATTGATATGTTTTTCGGTTCCTTAGTCCTTTGGTGTTGGGAGCCGAATGACACGCATCCCGAAATGGTCCATAAAACTGTGAGCTGAATTTTGCAGAATAGCTCATGATACTTACTGTATCAAATCCCAGTGAATCAAGTGAACCACGAATTGCACCAATACGCCCATCCGTCATATCGCTCGGAGCAATACAATCTGCACCGGCGATCACAAGTTGCGATGCATATTTGCTCAGCACCTCAACAGTTTTATGATTGATGAGCTTTGAATGATCTTCATTTAGAATACCGCAATGACCATGCATTGTATAGCTGCACAAACATAGATCAGAAGCGATCCAGACATCAGCACCAAAATTTTCTTTTATTGATCTTATGACAGACGTGGCAAATGAAAAATCGAAATTGTCATCCTTTTTCTCCGAAGGAACAGGGAACAACAAAAATTTATTAGCTCCGGACGTGGCGCCCCCTTCTATTGTATCTAAGACTGTAGAGGCCGTATCAACTTCAACCCCAGGTAAACCATTAACTGCTCTCGGTTCAGTAATTGCTTCATCAACAAATAGTGGTTGAATAAAACTCTTATGAGAAAGTCTTACTGACGCTGTCAGTTCCCTTATGTGTGCATCTGCTCTCAGGCGACGCTGCGTGATTGGATGAAATATTTTCTCCATTGTTCAAAGGCTTTAATTGTCGGAAATATTACAGGCTTGATTCCTGCCTGTTTTAATAATTCTGCGGTTTCTCCGCCGGCACATATATGCTTTACATCCGGCATTGCATATTTGCTATAAAACTCATACTGGGAAAAACTTGTCCAGAATATTGCCCCGGCTGCGGCTATGGCTGTTTGAATTGCTTTGTCATCTTTAGCAAGCAGCTTATGATTACTCACTGCATCATAGCCCCTGGTCTTCCATCTTTTTGCTGCTGTTTCATGGGTTAAAATAATAATATCTTGTGCCCCGATACTTAGCAAAGGCATGCTCAATGATGATAACAGGAATTCAAAACCCAATGCATCTGCGCTGGCTGTAACCCAATAACCTTTCTTTGCTAATTCGAACCATGTCCTGGTGCCAGATGCTAAAATAATTTTTGACCTCAACTCGTCACGATTATCAAGCTTCTCCTTCGACAACAATTCTGTTGCACTAGGCTGAATCGCTTTATAATTAGCAACAAATATCACAGGCTTGTTAAAACTTACTACCTGGCTGTTCAATTCATATTCAAAAAATCCATTCATTACATCTGTTGATGAAAATAGGGGACCTTTTATCTCCAATTCCGGTAACGGATCCCATTTTACAAATTCAGTTCCTTCAGCGTCCTTGCCCGCTGCGTATAGATATTCTCCGTTTTTCGTATTGATCGTAGTTACTCCAAACTTTTGAATACATCCTGCGCCGTACTTTGTCGCCTCCTCTTTTTCAGCCAAGCAATCGGCATACAGCTTTTCATCATTTATTCTTATCAAAATTTCGATCGCTCTTTTATTTGAATGATGGGCCTCCGCCACAATTGCTCCCTGGCAGGGTGCAGGCACACATTCGATCAAAGGAAGCAACATCATCTTCTTACCAGCAAGAAGACCTCTTATTAGCTGAGCGTCTTTTTTACTCCTTAATAATCGATTTAGTCCAGCGGTTGCCAATATAGTGGCATCGTATTCACCATTATCCAGCTTTCTTAACCTCGTCTCAACGTTCCCGCGAACAGATCTTGTCTCAATTTTTAATTCACTATTTAATTGGGGCAATGCTCTTTTCAAAAAAACAGTTGCCATCTCCTCCCGTCTTGGTGAACAAGTACCAATGATAATCGTCTCTCCCCTTTTGATCTTTTCTTCGATGTAGTTATTGAAGATCGCTACATCTCTTGAATCATCCCTGTCAATAACCGCAAACTTGTTTTGCCCAAAAAAATGTTCACTGCTCATGTCTTTTAAAGAATGAACAGCAATATCTGCTTCCCCATTAGCGAGTCCCTCAAAAATATCCTGCGTAAAAAAATCACTTCCCTCTATTGTATGCAGGGGAATGTTTTGCAAAGCATCACCCTTACTGCTGCGTTCGATCACTTCCAACCTGATACCTGGAAATGTTGATTGAATTTTTTGTTTTACAATATCAATCTGCAACAGCGACAGCCGGGAACTCCTGCCAATCAGTTTTATGCTCTGCATGCAAAATTTTTTTAAGGCTGTATGCCAGGTGATTGATATGTTTTGGCAGATGTCTTGCTGTAATGATGATCCGGAGGCATTCTTCACCAACCGGAACGGTTGGAAAATTGATGGGTTGAAGATAAATGCCGTGTTTCTCCAATAATTGATCTGCGACCAGCCTGCATCTCGCAGCGTCTTCCACCGGAATAATGGTTATGTGTGAGTTGTTATGTTTGAATTCAATTTCATTATTTGACAGAGCAGCTCTTAACGCAAGAACATTATCAAACATCTGTTTTCTCAATTGTTCATTTTGCCGGATGTATTGAATGCTTTTATTCGCCGCCGCACAGATCGCAGGCGGTAATGAAGTAGTAAAAATAAATCCGCTGCCAAAACTCCTTATAAAATCAACAATAGTTGATGACGCAGCAATATAACCCCCAAATACACCAACCGCTTTTGACAAAGTTCCGTTTATAATGTCAATTGAATACTGATGGTCTTCCTGTTCAAGTATTCCTGCACCCGTTTCACCATATAATCCTACACCATGTACTTCATCAATATAAGTAAGCGCATTGTATTTCTTTGCCAGCTCTGCAATCGCCCTGACCGGTGAGATCGTTCCGCTCATTGAATAAACAGATTCAAAGACGATCAGCTTTGGTTGATCAACAGGAACTGTTTGCAATAATTCTGCAAGATGATCTACGTCATT
>JAICPX010000383.1 GCA_025929635.1 Chitinophagaceae bacterium | reverse complement strand
CGATTGAAAAGACGACCACGACCCTTAACCTTGGGCCTACGCACCCGGCAACACATGGTGTGTTTCAGAATATTTTGGAGCTGGATGGTGAAAGAATTGTTTCTGCAGAGCAAACTGTCGGCTACATTCATCGTGCATTTGAGAAGCTGGCAGAACGCAGACCGCTCTACCAGATAACCCCGATCACCGATCGGTTGAATTATTGTTCCTCACCTATCAATAACATGGGCTGGCATATCGCCTGCGAAACACTGTTGAACATTAAGACTCCAAAGCGTGTTGATTACCTCCGTGTCATCATCATGGAGCTGGCAAGAATTTCGGATCATCTTATTTGCAATTCTATCGTTGGAGTGGATACCGGGGCCTACACAGGATTTTTATATGTGATGCAGTATCGTGAGCTGATCTATGAGATCTATGAAGAGATCTGTGGATCACGACTCACAACAAATATTGGTCGTATCGGTGGCTTTGAAAGAAACTTCAATGATATAGCCTTTCAAAAGCTCGATAAGTTTCTTGCTGAATACCCCGATGTATTAAAAGAATTCATCAACTTGTTTGAGCGTAACCGGATATTTATTGAGCGTACACAAGGTACCGGCGCCATTAGTGCAGAAAGGGCATTGAACTATAGTTTTACCGGTCCTAATCTTCGTGCTGCCGGTGTTGATTATGATGTAAGGATCCATACACCTTATTCAAGCTATGAGGATTTTCAATTCAACATTCCGGTAGGGACAACAGGCGATAACTATGATCGCTGGCAGGTACGTAATGATGAAATGTGGCAATCAATAAGCATCATAGAACAGGCACTCAGAAAAGTAAAAGACATGGGTGGTGCCGAAGCTGAAATTTATCATGCCGATGTACCCGAATATTATTTGCCGGAAAAAGAAGATGTGTACACAAAAATGGAAGCGCTCATCTGGCATTTCAAAATAATCATGGGTGAAACAAAAATTCCTGCAGGCGAATTATATACCTGCGTGGAAGGCGCCAATGGCGAGCTTGGGTTTTATTTGATCAGTGACGGGGGACGGACGCCTTATCGGTTGCATTTCCGTCGACCATGTTTTATTTATTACCAGGCTTTTGAAGAGTTAACGAAGGGCAGTATGATGAGTGATGCCATTATAACATTGAGTAGTTTGAATCTGATAGCAGGGGAAATGGATGCATAAGACCATTAAGCCATTTAACAAGGCAACAATGATTGCTAAATGGTCAAATTGTTAGAATTGATATGGTAAAATTTTCAGATACTAAGTTAAAAGAGGTTGAGCAGATCGTTCAGCAATACCCGGAAGGCAAGCACAAAAGCGCGTTGATTCCTGTTTTGCATTTGGCACAGGAAGAGTTTGGGGGTTGGTTGAGTGCGGAAACAATGGATTATGTGGCTTCAGTATTGAATCTCCAACCGATCGAAGTGTATGAAGTAGCTACGTTTTACAGCATGTATAACTTAAAGCCCGTTGGACGGTATATGTTTGAAGTTTGCCAGACAGGACCCTGCATGCTGAATGGAAGCGACAATATCATTAAGTACATTTATGAAAAGCTTGGAATAAAACCCGGGGAAACTACTGCCGATGGAATGTTTACCCTGAAAACAGTAGAATGTCTGGGGGCTTGCGGCTATGCCCCTATGATGCAGTTAGGAAAAACTTATCGGGAACATTTAACAAAAGAAAAGGTAGATGCAATAATAGAGGAATGCAGGCGTAATTCTGTTCAAAATAACTAATGAAAAAGTTACTGATCATATTAACCCTTATACCGGCAATTTGTGTGAATGCCCAATCAAAAAAAGTGAGACATGCTTTGGCAAACACCCGGTTGCTCGAAAGCACTGTTTTCGGGACTAAGGACAGCCTGACACTTGAAAAATTATTTGCAAAGGAGGCCACCTATATGCATTCAAGCGGTAAGGTCGAATTAAGAGAGGAAGCCATCCGTAATATTGTTCAGAATAAATCAGTGTATACAAAAATTGATACATTGATTGGTTATAACACAAGGTCGTATCCTGATTCCATAGTAGTGACACATGCATTTGTAGCAAAAGAGAAAAAAGCTGATGGATCGGAATCGATGTTAAGATTGAACCTCGAACTGGTGTGGATAAAAGAAAAGGGGAAATGGAAATTGTATAGAAGAAAAGCATCCAGGATCTCATAAGATGAGAATATCGTTCATTATATCATTGTTCTTTACAAGTTTGGTTGTTGCAGGACAGGTAGATAGTATTGGATTGAAAGATGCAATAAAGAATCTGAACCAGGCATTATTAGCAAAAGATGAAGTCGTGCTGGGTATTGTACTGCATAAAGAGGTCAGCTTTGGTCATTCAAACGGGTGGATACAAAGCAAGAGCGATATATTAAATGATTTTAAGAGTGGTAAACTGGTTTATGATAAGCTCGAAAATAATAGTTCAGCAATTGTAAGCATAAGTAAGAAATATGCAACGGCGAAAACGAACACGCATGCTGAAGGCTCAGTAAATGGTACGGCATTTAAGTTAACACTGCATGTAATGCAGTTCTGGATAAAGACAAAGAAAGGTTGGCAATTGATAGCGAGGCAGAGTGCAAAACAAGGATAAAGAATAAAATAATTTGAGGGGATGGCTTCGTCGCTACGCTCCTCGCAAGTATATGGGACGAAAATTATTATTAGACAAAGTCGGTATTGAAGGCATACGTTATTACGACGAATATCGCAAGAATGGTGGTTATCGCAGTGTCGAGAAAGCATTGAAATCGATGTCGCCTGAACAGGTGACCGAAGAAGTTAAGAGAAGTGGCTTGCGTGGCCGTGGTGGCGCAGGATTTCCTACAGGAATGAAATGGGGTTTCCTGGCAAAGCCTGCAGGTGTACCAAGATATCTTGTAGTGAATGCTGATGAATCGGAGCCCGGCACATTCAAGGATAGATACTTAATGGAGTTTATTCCGCATTTGTTGATTGAAGGGATTATTACTTCTTCTTATGCCATCGGATCTAACAGATCTTATATATATATCCGTGGTGAGTTTGCCTGGATCGTTGATATATTGGAACAGGCCATTGCAGAGGCGAAGAATCATGGATGGTTGGGAAAAAATATTTTAGGCAGCGGTTTTGATTGCGAAATCTATGTGCAGCGTGGAGCGGGTGCTTACATCTGTGGCGAAGAAACCGCCTTGCTTGAATCATTAGAGGGAAAAAGAGGTAATCCAAGAATTAAACCACCCTTCCCGGCTGTAAAAGGTCTATGGGATTGTCCTACTGTCGTGAACAATGTAGAAACGATCGCTGCGGTTGTTCCGATAGTAAATGATAGTGGTGATGAGTACGCAAAAATCGGTATTGGCAAATCAACCGGGACAAAACTGATAAGCGCTTGCGGTAATATTAATAAGCCCGGCGTATACGAGATTGAAATGAATATTTCTGTTGAGGAATTTATTTTTAGTGATGAATACTGTGGAGGTATTGCAAATAAAAGAAGACTAAAAGCATGTATTCCCGGCGGATCATCTGTTCCCATTTTGCCTGCGAATTTGTTATTGACAACCGCCAAAGGCGAAAAGCGAATGATGACTTATGAAAGTTTAGCCGATGGTGGTTTTGCGACAGGTTCGATGATGGGCAGTGGCGGATTTATCGTGATGGATGAAGACCAGTGCGTGGTCAAACACACTTATACATTGGCAAGATTTTATCGTCATGAAAGTTGTGGTCAATGTTCTCCCTGCCGCGAAGGGACCGGCTGGATGGAAAAGATCTTATTGAACATCGACAATGGAAAAGGTAAGATGAGTGACATTGACCTTTTGTGGGATATCCAGAGAAAGATTGAAGGAAATACAATTTGCCCGTTAGGAGATGCAGCAGCATGGCCGGTGGCGGCAGCTATACGTCATTTCAGGGATGAATTTGAATGGCATGTATTGAACCCTGATGAATGTTTGAGAAAAAATTATGGTTTGGCGAATTATGCGAAACCGTTGCAGGTCGCATAATTTGCAGAGACAAGGCATGCCTTGTCTCTACGACTAAATTTGACGCGAAACAAATAAAATGGCTGAAGAAAAAAAATTATTTAAGATAACAATCGATAACATTACTATCGATGTGGAGCCCGGTACTACTGTGTTGCAGGCTGCACGAAAGATCGGTGGTGATATACCACCGCCTGCTATGTGTTACTATACACATCTTAAAGGCAGTGGGGGTAAATGCCGTACCTGTTTGGTTGAAGTGGCTGCGGGTTCTGCAGCAGATCCAAGACCGATGCCCAAATTGGTGGCAAGCTGCCGTACCAATGTAATGGATGGCATGGTCGTAAAAAGCCTTACCAGTGAAAGAGTGCTGGAGGCAAGAGCAGGTGTTGTTGAGTTCTTATTGATCAATCACCCGCTTGATTGCCCGATATGCGACCAGGCGGGAGAATGTGATCTGCAGGATCTTTCTTATGAACACGGTAAGGAAGGAACGAGGTACGAATTCAGAAGACGAACATTTGACAAAGAAGATATTGGTCCATACATTCAACTGCATATGACAAGATGCATTCTCTGTTATCGTTGTACCTATGTTGCCGATCAATTGACCGACCATCGTGTTCATGGAGTATTGGATCGTGGTGATCATTCTGAGATATCAACATACATCTCAAAAGCGATCGATAATGATTTTTCAGGGAACATGATCGATGTCTGTCCAGTGGGTGCATTAACAGACAGAACGTTCAGATTTAAAAATCGTGTCTGG
>JAICPX010000615.1 GCA_025929635.1 Chitinophagaceae bacterium | reverse complement strand
TTAAGATGGTGGTCCGGAGAACCTTTGAAACTTATTGAACCTTTGGAACTTTTTAAACGTCAATTTCCCACCCTTGGACAATCAAACATGTTTCGTTTTCCAAATGAATAAATGACGCCGATCATCGCCGTATGGTAATGGTCAGCCATTTTTGGATTTGCTGCGTGGCTAAAACCATCAAGATAATCGTTTCCAATAATCCGATAAGTGCCTTCAAGAGAAAAAGAAAGTTTTTCCGTAATACCATACCGGACACCCACACCGATCGGAACTGAGAAAAGTCCTTTTGGAAGTTTATGATTAATATCTTCATCCAGGCCATTGATCACTTGTGTTTCGCCAGCAAAATGGAGAGGGTTGAATTGGCTCCAGTCTCTTTTGATATTCAAAAAGGAATAACTAATGCCGGCAAAAACATAAGGACTAAAATTGATGATACCGGCATCGTTCGACTTAAGCCGTAGAATATTCCTGACCGCCTGGAGTGATAATTCCGTAACCGGCGTCCTGAATTTAAAATTTCGCTGTTGCCGCCAACCAGGATTTTCATATTTCGAATCATCGCCTCTTAGTGAACCGCGCAATAACTGGAGCCTTACGGCATACAGGCTATTCAGGTTTCTTGTTGCCGTGATGGCAAAACCCGGTTTCATTGTATTAAATGCGCCATAATCATGTGGCGTAAGGTCACCCTGGTAAATAAAGGTTCCAAGGTGAAGACCAAGTTCATAACGGGGAATAAGTTCCGACTGGGCTTTCCCGGTTAAAAAAATTAAAATCGACAAACACAGAGCACTAACAGCACGAAGTGTTTTCATGGTAGTGGTTTAAAATTGAATTAATAAGGTACCATCCCGTCTTGATAATAATGAGATCCAGTAAACAATTTAGTGTAGGGTTAATTCATCAAACTCGTTGGTGGGAATCGAGCTATTGATTGGAATTCATTCCCCAGGTTTAATCAATAGCAAATATTTGACCGGGATTTTTAGCTGTTAAAAAAGCGATAAGAAAATGAATCAGCACAATAATTTCAGGGTCCCATTCACTGGCGCCTGGTTTTACCACTCCGAAGGAGTCTTTTGGACAGATACACTGAAACACTGATTTATAGAAAATTTTCGGTTTAAAGACGGGGATTAGTCATTTTTGCTTTTGTCTCCAGGCGTTTTCTTTTTGTTGTGTTGGGTAAAATTAAACGCTTCTTCTTTTGATCCCGAGTTAACAGCTTTGGTGACTATTTTGCTCCCGAACCTGTCCTTGATGTCGTCGACCGCTTTATAAAGTTGAAGTTTTTCCACACGATTGTCGAATAAACTCATCTGCATGGTGATCGGGATCATGTGGCTGAAGCGAACGCCGAGCAGCCGAACCGGTCGGCCGGACTGATACGACTTATTAAAAATATCTTTTGCTTTTGCGATCAATTCATCGTCAAGTGCTGTATAATCGATCACTTCCTGCCGGGTTATTGTTTCAAAATCCGAATAGCGGATTTTTACAGTCACACATCCCGTCATTTTTTCGTCTTCACGCAGACCGTAACAAGATTTTTCAGTGAGCCTCACCAATTCTTTATGCAGAAACTCGACATCATTATAATCTTTGTCAAAGGTGTTTTCGTGGCTCATGCTTTTTTGTTCCCAATCCGTAATAACTTCTGAGCTCCCGATGCCTTGTGATTTCAACCATAAACTTTCACCCCATTTGCCCAAATACTTTTCTAATAATTCCGGAGTTGATCTGGCCAGGTCTTCGATCTTATAAAAACCAAGCGATTTTAATTTGATCTCCGTTTCCTTTCCAACACCATTTATTTTTTCAACTGCAAGCGGCCAGAGAAAATCTTTTTCTTTTCCGTGAGGAATCTCCAAAAAACCATTTGGTTTTGCTTCATTGGTTGCCATTTTACTGATAAACCTTGCTGATGATAAGCCACCCGAGATCGGCAGACCGGTTTCATCAATAATATGTTGTCTTAATTCCTGTGCATACTTGCTTACTCCAAAAAATTTATCCATGCCACTGAGATCGATATAAAATTCATCTATACTTGCTTTTTCAAACTGTGGCACTTTTGATGAAATAATATCTGTTACCCATCTTGAGTATTTACTGTACTGATCGCGACTTGCTGATGTAATTATAGCATGCGGGCAAAGCTGCATTGCTTTTTTCATCGGCATAGCAGAATGAATACCGAATTTTCTTGCTTCATAGCTGCAGGCGGCAACAACACCCCTTTCATAACCGCCAACCAACACTGGTTTCC
>JAICPX010000406.1 GCA_025929635.1 Chitinophagaceae bacterium | reverse complement strand
TTTCCCAAACCTGCAACTCGTTTGTGTAAACTGGTTTGTCGCTATTATGTGTTTCGCCGTTCACCAGGAAATCTATACCATGTTTCCAGCTCGCCCCGACAGAGAATTTAATTTTTCTGTTTACTTCTGTGTCCATTGTCGCCAATGATTCAATGTGTCTTAAATCAAAAGGGAGAGAGGCGACTGAGGATTTTGCTTCGTTTACATTTACAGTTGCCAGGTGTATATCCTTCGATTTCGCAAAAGTCATCCTGTCGTATTTCAATGATTTTACCGAAAAGCTTTCACCTTTTGCAAAGGGTCCAGCAGCAATATCCATTCTTTCACCGGGAACCATCAGCACTTCGGTCACTGCTACCGGATGTTCAAGCAATCCGCCATCAGTACCGATGATTGAAAACGACCTACCGTCTAAATGAAGTCTTACATACCGGGCGCTGGAAGCATTAATAAATCGCCATCTTTCCATTTGGCCGGCATTCATGTTGATAGTGGGAGCCTCTTTGCCATTTATCAAAACAATGTCCCCCTGCCGGCCATCATGCCTTTCTTTCCAACGCTGAATAAAATTTCCTTTCTTAAATTCATTTGCTTTGTTCAGCTTGATATCATCGATCATGAATATTTTCTCCTCATCAAAGACGGGATCGTTTTTATCCTCCACTATCAACGCACCGTACATTCCGCGCTCCACTTGCCTGGTCTCATTAAGATGTGAGTGATACCAAAAGGTACCTGCATCCGGAACTTCAAAACGATACTCAAATTCTTCACCGGGTTGTATCGCTCTTTGTACGCTATCAGTTCCATCCATTGATGACAGGAGCCTGATACCATGCCAGTGAATAACAGTGGCTTCTTCCAGATTGTTTTTTACTTTGATGACTATAGTATCTCCCTTCTCTGCCCGGAGTGTGGGCCCCGGAAAAATGTTGTTAAACCCCCAGGCCCTGATCGTCCTTCCCGGAGACGTTTGCCATTCAAACTCGGCTGCTGTTAATTGGTAATTTCTCGTTTGCATTCGTTTACGTATTTGGTTTTAAAAAGAGAGGCTGTAAGCCTCTCGCTTTCTTACTTGTTTGTAGTTCCGCAAGCGCAATTGGGGCCGCACATACAAATTGTACATTCACAACCGGCTTTGTCGCTGTTTTTCATTTTAGTTTTCATGTTCTTAGTTTTTATTGTTATTAATTATTCAGCGATACAAAGCTAACCCCGCGGCAGGCGGAACGGTTACACTCTTATGGGGAAAAGTTACATAATTCTATGATGCTTCCCGCCCGCCGTCCTTTCATCATAATCTCTTTATATATCCTTTTTTATTCTTTCCTTTATGGTTATAATTGACATTCTATGCAGAACAACAGGAAAAGATTCCTTCGGCAATTGGGTGCAGGTTTGATGATACCATGGTTGCCATCGATTGCGTCAGCGGCTGAACTATTCAATACCCCTATTGATAGTAATGATTTTGAGAAAGATGGTAAAGCAGATGATGAAAAATACTGGAAAAATATTGCCCGCAAGTATTACAGCGTGTCAAAGGATTATATCAATCTTGAGAACGGGTATTACGGGTTACAACCAAGACCCGTATTGGAGTCGTTTGAAAAAAATATTCGATTAGCGAATCGTGATGGTGCAAGGTTTGCCAGAAAAGTATACCCGGAACTGTCGGCCTCGATCAAAAAAAGCCTGGCTGCGTTTCTCGGGGTAGCTCCGGAAGAGATCATCATAACAAGAAACGCCACCGAAGCTCTGAATATCGCGATACAAGGTTACCCTTTCAAAGAAGGTGATGAGGTGTTGATCAACCAGCTTGATTATTTCAGCATGATCGAGGCATTCAGGTTATTGGAAAAAAGAGGCAAGGTAAAAGTGAATGCCTTTGACATGCCGTTATTACCGGCAAATGAAGATCAAATCGTAGAGCATTACAGCAAGATGATCACGGCCAGGACAAGAGTTATATTATTGACCCATGTTTCCAATATCAATGGTTTGATCATACCGGTAGCCCGGATCGCTGCAATGGCTAAAGCGAAAGGAATAGATACGATTACAGATTCTGCGCATGCATTAGGACAGGTCAAATACAGCTTACCTGAGCTTAACTCCGATTTTGTCGGGATGAATCTGCATAAATGGATTGGCAATCCGATCGGTGCCGGAGTATTGTACATAAAAAAAGAAAGAATACGAGAGCTGAATGTATTGTTTGGTGATGTAAATACCGCGGAAGATAATATTGGCAAGCTTGCCCATTTTGGCACCACTCCTTTCGCTGTGAATATGACAATACCCGATAGCCTTGCCTTTCACAAGCTAATGAATATCGAAAAAATTTCTGCCCGGCTGCATTACCTGAAATCTATCTGGGTAAATGAGCTCGGAAAATTGCCACAGGTAGAAATAGTGACGCCAAGAGATCTTTCGTGTGCGATTGCATCTTTTCGCATCAAGGATAAGAAAGTAAGCGAGGTAGCAGATTACCTGTATAAGCAACACAGTATTCTTACAGTAAACAGGGCATTGGGTAAAGAGGGATGTATTCGTGTGACCCCGTCTGTTTACACCGCGGCTGGAGATATAGATAAGTTTGTAGTTGCTGTGAGATCTTTTTTAAGCTGAATCAAAAAAAAGGGATGCGTGTTGCATCCCGGTAAATCTTATCCAATACCTCTGAGCCATTGTATGAGGTCATCTTTTGCCTTTCCGGTTTTCTTTTGGATCCTGCCCCATGTTTCATCTTCTTTGCCCTCCTCATATCTCAGGTCATCATCGGTAAGGTCTGCATACTTTTGTTTCAGTTTTCCTTTCCATTCGTTCCAGTGTCCTTTGATTTCCATTTTATCCATAACATAAGTTTTAAGGTTTATGCCAAAGACGGTCGAAACACGCCTTAAGCAGAAATTATTGCTACAACAATAAGCGGAAAAAAACGTGCCAATACCTGCTAACGATTTGGCACAATAATTATCTATTACCAGTAAAGCATTTGAGTTATGAGCAAAGCAAAACCCATTACAAACAAAGAAGAAATAAGACAAAATCCTGACAATAAAATTGATCAGGATTTCAAAGGCTATCCTTCAGGTACTGCCAGCGATGAAATAATAAATCCCAGGACAGAAGACGAGAAAAAAATTGCCGATCTTGAAAATAAGGATGGAGAAAAAAGGAGTAATAAGAAGAACGAAACCGACGAACAGGATTCAGTCGGTTCTGCCAGTGCATTTGATGATAAATGATCGTTAAAGAGTTTGGACGTAAGCAAATAGCTTTTTCAGATCATCTTCTTTGGAAAAGTCGATCTTGTTCTCGTCAAGCCATTTTTCCAGGTCCTTTTCGTTTTTGCTGTACATTTTCAAAAGCCCCCGTTTAGATGCTTTTGCAAAATGATTGAAGCGATCACCAAAATAATAACTGACATGCTCTGAGAAAGTGAGGTTTTCTTTTGCAACCAGGTCTTTCATATGCTGGCTGCCAGTAAATTTTATATATGTTTCTATGGCCCCGAACCCGGGAACTTCCATTGCGCCCAGTTTTTCCTTATTGGTCATTTCAAGCATTCTTTTCTTAGCCAGCTTTAATTCAGCATTGCCGGAGACAAACTGCAGCCATACTTCGTCAAAATAGAACGTATCTTTTTCTATTGCCACAAAACTTATATTCTTTTCTTCGGCCAACGAAAGCGTGTCTCCATTTTTGGGATCGATATATTGAATTTCGCCAAATACAGAGTTATAATTCAATTTCACCAGCGCTTCAGAAGCGTCTTTTAACCGTACTGTTCCTAACGTAAATTCAGGATGGGAATAAAGCTCAATTCCTGGGATAGCATCTACGACCTTTTGACCCGCGTTTACAGTAAATGTTTTTTGGGGCTGGGCGTTGTTTTGGAAGGTTAACAGCATAGCAATAAGGGCCAGTAACAGTTTACTCATAAAAAAGTCATTGATGCCAAAAGGTACTAACTTTTAGCATCCCCAAATGCAAAGATCAAATGTATAACGTCTCGTATTTTACTGGCATAGTATCTGTAACTACAATCTTAAACTTAGTCAGTATGAGAATCTTAGTCGTTTTCATTTTTGGAACAGTATTAAGCATGTGCAGCCCTAAACTGGCACCCGATGCAACCTGGGGCCGTCAACAATGGGCCGTTGTTGAGATGAAGGGAGTGCCTGTACAGCAGAGTGGCGGCAGGAGAGACGCACATATTGTTTTCGAAGTGGCAGAAAAACGATTCAGAGGTAATGGCGGTTGTAACCAGGTAAATGGCATATACCACCTGGATAAAAGAGAAATTCACTTTACAGATGTAGTTGCAACAAAGATGAGCTGCGAGGATATTGATTTTGAAAATGTGTTTCTCACTGAATTAGGCAGGGTCGACCGTTATGAAGTAAACGGTAATGAACT
>JAICPX010000093.1 GCA_025929635.1 Chitinophagaceae bacterium | reverse complement strand
GCTATGGCCCGGTGCATGAAATAACAGACTATTTGAATAACCGCGGCGAAAAAGTTGGTTATGTAAATGTTCACTTGTATCGTCCTTTTTCTATTAAACATCTAATGGACGTAATTCCGCCAACTGTGAAAAGAATTGCAGTCCTCGATCGTTGCAAGGAACCAGGCGCAATTGGCGAGCCATTATATATGGACGTTATCAATGCATTGCACAGTGATTGGGAATATAAAATGCCAAAAGTAATTGGGGGTCGTTATGGATTAGCCTCAAAGGAATTTAATCCCGGGATGGCCAAGGCTGTGTTTGATGAATTAAGCAGGCCCAATCCAAAAAACAATTTTACAATTGGTATCGAGGATGACGTTACACACACCAGTCTTGACTGGAATAAGGAATTTTCATTAGAAGATCGTCATTTGTTCCGCGGATTGTTCTTCGGGCTTGGCGCTGACGGCACAGTCAGTGCAAATAAGAATACAATCAAGATCATTGGTGAAGTAACAGACAATTTTGTCCAGGGCTATTTTGTTTACGATTCCAAAAAGTCCGGTTCACTTACCGTGTCACATCTACGGTTTAGTGAACAACCGATCCGGTCCACTTACCTGGTCAATTCAGCGAATTTTATTGCGTGCCATCATTTTAACTATCTAAAAAAGTATGACGTACTGAAAGACGCAGAAGAAGGTGCAGTTTTCCTGTTAAATGCACCCTACCCAACAGAAGAAGTCTGGCAGCAGTTACCTAAGAAGATCCAGGAAGAGATCTTTCATAAAAAATTGAAATTTTATGTGATCAATGCGTCAAAAGTTGCCAGGGAAACCGGAATGGGTTCACGCATCAATTCCATTTTGCAGACCTGCTTCTTTGCGATCAGCAATGTAATGTCAAAAGATGAAGCTGTCCGGTACATCAAGAATGCGATCAAAAAGACTTATGGGAGAAAAGGAGAGGAAGTAGTACAGAAGAATTTCAGGGCTGTTGATCAAACCCTCGAAAATCTTTTTGAGATCGATTATTCAAAGTTTGATATTGGGAACAAAGAGATCGAGCCGCCGATCAGTGGTGATGCGCCGGGTTTTGTGCAAAATGTTTTGGCAAAGATCATTTCAGGAGAAGGTGATGAACTCCCGGTAAGCGCATTCCCGGTTGATGGTACTTATCCAAGCGGGACAACAAAATGGGAGAAAAGAAATATAGCAGACCGGGTCCCGGTTTGGGATCCTGAATTATGCTCGCAATGCGGCAAATGTTATTTTGTTTGTCCTCATGCAGCGATCAGGGTGAAGGTTTATGACCGGGAATGCCTGACCGATGCGCCATCATTTTTTAAACACACTGATCCCATTGGCAAAGAATTTTTCAAAGACAAGGAAGCTTATACACTTCAGGTTGCCGTTGAAGATTGTACCGGGTGTAAACTATGTACTGAAGTATGCCCGATTGAAAGTAAAACGCAGCCGGGGCACAAGGCAATTGACATGCAGGACATACAGCCATTGAAAGAAACAGAAAAGAAAAACTGGGAATTCTTTCTTTCGTTGCCGGATATCGACAGAACGAGAGTAAATAAAGCGACTGTAAAAGGTTCGCAACTATTAGAACCTTTATTTGAATTTTCAGGTGCATGCAGTGGATGTGGTGAAACTCCTTACCTGAAATTGCTTACACAATTATTTGGCGACCGGATGCTGGTTGCCAATGCAACCGGATGTTCATCCATTTTCGGGGGTAATTTACCAACAACACCATGGACAACCAATGAAATGGGCCGTGGACCGGCATGGACCAACTCGCTCTTTGAAGACAATGCAGAATTTGGTCTTGGTATCAAGCTGGCAACTGACAAAAAAAGAGAAATGGCGATGCGTTTGTTGAAGGAATTAAGGGAAGAAGTGGGTAGCGAATTAGCGGATGCAATTTTAGCCAACGCAGAAAATACAGAAGCCGAGTTGATAAAGCAACGTAAATATGTAAATGAATTAAAGAACAGGTTAAGGGACTTAAGAAGGGAAGATGCATGGCGCCTGTATTTGCTTGCAGAATTTTTAGAAAAGAAATCGGTTTGGATCGTCGGTGGTGATGGTTGGGCTTATGATATCGGGTTCAGTGGACTCGATCATGTGTTAAGCACAGGCGAGAACATAAATATACTCGTGTTGGATACAGAAGTGTACAGTAATACCGGCGGGCAAAAATCAAAAGCATCCCCGATCGTTGCCAGTGCGATATTTTCTTTTAAAGGAAACACGACCGGTAAAAAAGACCTCGCTATGCAAGCCATTGCCCATGGCAGTGCCTATGTGGCGCAAATTGCAATGGGTGCCAATGATGTGCATGCATTAAAAACAATCCTGGAAGCAGAAGCATACCCGGGTCCATCGATCATCATTGCCTACAGCCATTGTATTGCTCACGGATATGATATGTGTCATGGCCTCGAACAGCAGGATCTTGCGGTGAAGACGGGTTATTGGCCATTGTTCCGTTACAATCCAACAAAAGACAAAGGCCAACGCTTTACACTGGACTGCAAACCCCCTTCAGTTGCATTGAATGAATTCCTGTATCATGAGAATAGATTCGCAACGATTAAGAATAACTATCCCGAGAAAGGTGCTGAATTCCTGGCATTGGCCAATACAGGAGTACAGCGCAGGTGGGAAACGATTGAAGCATTAAAGGGCCTCTGACATTTAGTAGTTGTCGGGTGAAACAAAAAGGAATCCCATAGCGGGATTCCTTTGTTTCTTTACAGCCGGCAATCACATTGTTACCGTGATGCTACAAGCTCTTTTGGAACTTTTAATGTCATCTTTCCATTTGGTTTATCTTCTATAAAATACATATCGATATCACCAATGTTTTTTGCAGTTATTTTGCCGCGGTGTGTGCATACGTAATAGTCTTTGATGATCTCATACACTGCATGAGAAATATTCACTCTGCCTGCCTCACCATTACTCTCCATCCGGCTTGCAATATTTACAGTACTTCCCCAAATATCATATGCATACTTCTTTTTACCCACTACTCCGGCAATCACAGGCCCGACATGAATCCCGATACGAACAACCCAGGGTTTTAAACCCCTTTCCATTCTGACGAGGTTATGATCGGTGATATATTGCTGAATTTCGAGACCGGCCTTTGCAATGTTTAATACGTGTGGCAAGTCTGAAACCGGGATTCCGCCTGCGCACATATAAGAATCACCGATCGTTTTTATTTTTTCCAGGTTGTATTTTTCAATGATGGCATCAAAAGCCATAAAACAGGAATCCAATTCAGCCACCAATTGATCCGGGGGCATACTGTCAGCAAGCACTGTGAAGGCCTGGAAATCGGTAAACATTACTGATACACTTTCATATTGTCTGGGGGTGGCATGTCCCTTGGTTTGTAATTCAACGGCCACTTCTTTTGGTAAAATATTCAACAGCAGGTTTTCAATTTCATTTTTTTGTTTGTCAAGGATCTTATGGGTCCTGGCTTTTACCAGGTAACCCCGGTAAATAAGCGCGGCGATTGTAAAAGCTAGTAACAGCCCGACCAGGAATGCATTTTTTGCAAACTGCTGGCGTTTGATCTTAGCTGTCTGAAGGTCCTTATCCTTGGTAAGCAAGTTGATCTCTGTTTGCTTTTTCTGCAGGTCAAATTCGAATTGCAAGGCACCTAACTTTTTTTCGGTTGCTTCATTGAACAACGTGTCCTTTATATTATCAAGTTTGCGCTGGTAGGCATACGCATGCCTGAAATCGCCTGCTTGTTCATATGTTTCAGCAGCTGCCTTATAAATGTCTTTAAGGCTATGGTTTAATTTTGATTCATCAGCGAGTTTTTCAGCACGATCATAATAAGCTATCGCTGTACTAAAATTTTCTTTTTTGTGATAAACATCTGCAAGTCCCTGTAATGATTCTATGATGCGCAATTTCACATCGAGTTTTTCGGCCATTGACAATGCCAGGTTGTGATAATTTAATGCCTGGTTGTAATTCCCTTGCCTGGCATATACTTTTCCAATACCATTGTAAGCAAAGGGTACCATTGGATGGCTTCCCAGAACATCAATTGCCTTATTATAATATTCTACTGCTTTTGAATCGTTACCCTTTTCGTAATAGATATCGCCTATATTGCCCGAAATTATGCCAAGCGCTTCAGTATTGCCGGTCTTTTCGCACAAGGGAAGTGCTTTGAGAAGGTAAGTCAACGCCTTATCCTTGGTCTGAGGTTTCCCATTATAGATATTCGCCACCAGGTTAGAGGCTGAAAGTATTCTTAACGTATCTTTTAATTTTTCAGCTAAGCTGAGTGATCTTAAGCCGTAATCCAGTGCTTTTACATCGTCGCCACGGTCATTGTAAACTGCCCCAATATTGCTTAACAGGTTCGCAATACCTGTCTCATCTTTAAGCGTTTCAAAAATGGCAAGGGAGCGGGTCCAATAGTCAAGCGTTTCGACATATTTGCCCTGGTAATAATAACCGAGCCCGACATTTTTCAACGCCAACGCTTTGCCTTTTAGAAACTCGATCTTATCGGCCAGGTCAACCGCTTGCAAGGCGATGGTGATCGTACTATCGGGGGCCGTCGCCAATTTGTCCTTGCTTAATTGCAGTAGTTGATTAACAGTACTCGTGTCTCCATTGTTTGCACGCTCCTCTACCGGTTTTTGAGAAAAACCGTTCACGGAAACCAGGAGGGTTACCGCGACGATCAGTTTTGTTATCATGGAATATCTTTTAGTCATTGAATTTACGATTTATCTGCTTATAACTATTTTCTTATTTATCACCCGGTTTCCATTATGAATTCGCAACAGGTAAGTACCTGCCGGGAACTTCTGCAGATCCAATGTTGTTAAACTCGCAGATCCTTTTTGCAACAATCCAATATTTCTTTCCAGCATTTTTGTACCGCCGAAACTATATAGCTCAATTCTGGTATTAGCCTGTTCTGCAAACTGAATACTGATCGTCAACTGATTTGAAGCGGGGTTCGGATAAGCGCTAACCAATGTCTCCTGCAAAGCCTTTGCTGGAAGTTCTGCTGCGTTATCTTGTTCAACTATCAGCATTTCAGGATTTGCAATCCTGCCAGACTCCGAAGAAATACAGGCTGTATAATTTTCGAAATTGGCGTTGCTGCCTGTATAATTATTGCCTCCACCACTGCTTGCGCCCGATACGAGATTGTTAAGTATCGGCACCGGGGCTCCTGCTCTGTATTCGCCGTTGATCGAAACTATGTCTCCTGGCTGTCCGATCGTGTTGTATGTGAACTGTGGTTGATAGGCTGCGATCGCATAAGTCCATTGATCGGCGAAGTTTCGGTTGCTAAAGAACATTCCTTTCACCACAGAATTTGTATTACCATTCGATTTAACAAAGCCGTTACTGGAATTAATGATTACTCCTGTAACAAATATATCACTGGTACTTGCAAAGCCAACAGGAACTCGTGTAATCCAGATGTTAGTGGCAGCATCATAATGGGTAATGGGTGCCGGGACGTCTGAATCGGCAACGATCTTACCGTCAGGCATTGGTAAATCGTTTACCAGCGGTGTTGAACTAATAAAGTTAAGTGTTACTGTACCCGCTTTGAATAATAAATAATCTCCATGTGTAGTTAGTTGCCCGCTTACTTTAGTAACGAGGCTCAACCATAAACTTGTGGGCACCTGCGTGGTGTTACCAAAATTTTTAAACGGACTATGTGTTAACAGGCATGGATTATTTGTAACCGTGAGTGTTCCGTTTACAAATTTGAAAACATAATTGGATGCAGCCAATGTGCCGGCAGTGACTGTGATCGGATACGTGCCGATGGCGCTCGCCGGCGTAGCTGTGGTTGATACTGTCGGCGATCCCGTGATTCCACTCGTTGCTAACGTTTCTCCGTATTCAAATCCACTGTATGTGACAGTTAGCGTAGGATTGGCTTCGCCGTATTGTCTTGAAAGGTTATCAGCTGTCACTGTGATAGTATCCGGATTAATAGTAACATGACCAAGCCCATAAGTCACGCTGAAATTGTTATTGAGCAAGGCCCCGCTTATTAGCGTTTGTTGCCCAATGCTGAGACCTGTTATGATGTTGGATGAGAACATTGCACCGATAAAGCTAAATCCATTTTGCCCGGTGGTGTCATCTGAGTCGATTATCACGGCGGCGTCTTCATTATCCCCGGGACCTGACGAATAACTATTCACCAGTTGTACAAGCTGTCCGTTCACCAATTGTACCAACGTGCCATTTACCATTTGAACAAGTTGTCCGTTTACCAACTGTACAAGTTGGCCATTGACGAGTTGTACCAATCCATTAGCAATTGGAATCTCTGTTCCGTTTACCATTTGCACAAGTACACCATTTACCAACTGTACGAGTTGACCATTCACCAATTGCACTAATGTACCGTTGGCAACAGGCACGTATTGCCCATTCACTAATTGCACCAATTGACCATTTACGATCTGCACGAGCAAGGCATTCACGACGGGCTGAGGTTGGTTATTGACCATTTGCACGAGTACCCCGTTCACCATTTGCACAAGGACCCCATTTACGAGTTGTACCAGTTGACCATTTACGAGTTGTACCAGTTGACCATTTACCAACTGTACAAGCACACCGTTGACCAATTGAACTAATTGAGCATTTTGAATCGGTACAGGTACACCATTGACAAGTTGTACCAGGACACCATTCACCATTTGCACTAACACCCCGTTTGTGATGGGGACCCGGGTACCTGAAGGGGTATTGACCATTTGTACAAGCTGGCCATTTACTAATTGTACCAGTTGCCCGTTGACCGTGGTATAAGCGTCACCAGTTACCAATGCTCCTGCACCTACGATCGCTCTGTCATGGATACCGGGATAAGACGGCTCAAATATTGCCTCCTCTGGATCATTCTTATAATTGATGATCGATTGAGCAGCTACATCAACGAGGTAATGCGTATTAAAATCAACTGTATTAGGTGGTAACGGAACATATGATCCATTGATCACCTGGAACTTCCTCGAATTGTTTACAGCGTTGGCAGTCACCATGCCGCTCATATTCAAAAGATCGGCATCAGTAAGACCGGAGGTTGCATAGCCATTTACAACACCCAATACATTGTCAGCAAGGAATTCAGCGTGCGAAGAATCAAGTTTATTTAACAGGAATGGATCGGTGATCAACTGATCATTTTCATTGTAATATTTATAGGTGACATTTCCGAGCGTCTGTCCATAAACAATTGTCTTATCATCCGGGACAACTTTGATCGGCAGTTTTCCGACGGTTACGGTACCATCAATGAATACGTAATTATATTTCTTGAGCAACTCAAGATCATCCGGGTTATTGACGTCAAAGACCCTGTTGACATCAATTAAATACGTCCCGACATTGCTGCCTGCTGTGGCAGTAGTTTGTACAGTCAGTGTATTCAGCCCGATGTCTGCTAAGGTGAGGGTAGTGTCCTGCAATAACGTTCCATTGATTGTAACTATCGTATCCAGTGCGGGCATTGCTTCGCCATATTTCTTTGTAACACTTACTGCCTGCACAACAATATCCCCATCGAAGAAGAAAAGACCATTGGAAAAGCCTCCATCACCAAACACAGTTTTGGGTTCTGTATATGCTCTGATTTCAGGATTGCCCTCAAATTCCCCGAGTATGGCATTCAATTCTGTCTTACTTATAAATATCGTTTCAATAGCAGAATCTCCAACATAGATAACAGAGTTGTTGCTAAAGTTTTGACCCGTGACTTTTAATAAGAATTCTGTTTCACCGGGGATCACATTATTCGGCACAACCAATTGGATCTGGAATGGCGTTGGCGCTGCAAAGGTTCGCATGGCTGAATCGACATCGATCAACCCGGCGCCTGAAGCAAAATCATAGCCAACTAACCCGGTTGGCCGCATATCTACGGCTGTTGATTGCAATAAGGTTTTGATCTCCGTAGGTGACGTATTCGGATGACCCACCAGGAATTTTTTTCGTCCTTCCATCACCAAAGCAGCACCCGCAGCTACGTGTGGAGCCGCTGCAGAAGTTCCAAAGAAATTTGAATATCCATCGAGTGCATTATTCGGATAATCCTGCCCAAGCCTTACAGTTGTGTTCCCTCCGTCCGGTCCGACCAGGTCGGGTTTCAATCTTTGAATGCCGTTAACATAAGTACCGCCAACAGAAGAGAAAGTTTCTATTTGAGGTTTAGTTATACCCGATAATGCTGATGGTAATAGCGGATGACCCGGTACGTGGTTAAACCGTGCGGCACCAATGGAAAACGCACCGGTTGAATTTGCATGACCCACCACTGTTGAGTTGCCCAGGCTGTATTCCATAAATCGAACACTACCGCGAAAGACAACCAACTTGATTCTGTCCGGGTTACTGGTAACGGTATTATTTACAATGAATAGATTATAGTCGACTGAATCAGTTCCGGTGGCAGTAGTAGGAATAAATTCAATGGGATTGCCATTAGTATTGTCCCTGTTATAACCAATTAAGGATGTTCCATCGGTATTTGGAGTTAAGTAAAAATCGACATCATGGACAGTACCTCCTTCGCCTACGGAATACGTATTATCTGTCCATTGAAGTACAAACAGATAGTTACCCGGTGCCAGTCGTATTTTTTGGAACACATCGCCACCGCCAAAATTATGGGCCTTCTTTCCGGCAAATCCCAGTGATGTTATATCCTGTGGTACAAAGGCACTTTCATAAGATTGTCTATTAAAATTGCCTCCTGCTGCAACATAAGTTACCCCGGCGGCCACAGCCGCATTGACTGCATTCGCCACGATGCCATCCTTTAACATTGGCTCAGTAGCGTATTGCACATCGTCAACAATAATATCACATCCGGCTTGTCTCAATTGATCAATTCCCACTACAAAATCTTCTTCTGTGAAAAAGCCTGTCCGGAAATATAGTTCTGCACCTGGTGCCACATCATGGATTATTTGCATCATGGCTCTTCCTTCATCAGAACGTTGGACAGGGAAATCTTGTATTACGTGAACATTCTTCAAAAAGCCATTCGGGTTTACAACGCCCAGTGTATCGCCTGGCAGATCACCATTTGCAATATCCTGTACAACTGTATTTGTATTGAATGTTTGAGGGATCGGATTTGGCGGCACCGTTATAGGTTGCAATGGCAGCGTTGCCGTAGTACCACTTGTTATTGTGGCATAGCTATTTGAGATCACGCCGATCTTAATGTTATTGCCATTTATGTTATAACCCGAACGAACAAAGTGGGATCGCATGGTGGTATCACCCGCTGTGGTAATAAGTCCTGCGCTGCTCAACGGCTGGTAATAAATAGTTACGTGATTAAGCTCGACGAACAAATCATTCAGCTTAAGCAAGTTCACAATAGGAAACATACCAGTGATCTTAAATGTGCTTTGTCCATCGGGAAAATAATTCAAACCGAACGGCGGAATTAAACCATAGGGTGCGGTTTGCAAAAGACTCAGCATAGAATTGTAATAACCCTGGTTGACGATCACATCTATCAATACATATCCATTTTCAATTTGAAAGAATTGCGACGGTGGTGGCGGTGGCGCATTTGGATCTGTATAACTCCTGTAAATGGAAAGCAGTTCAGCTCCTATTATATTCGGCACCCGGGCCGATACAACTACCGTATCTCTTGATAGGCAGGTTGGAGTTGTTGAAGCAGTAAGGACATATGTGCCTGCCGTCAAAATCGTAATATTTGCCTGGTTTGGATCCGATGTAATGATACCGCCATTCAAAGCCTGCCAACTAAATGATACGCCTGGTGTTGTTGAGGTTCCATTTAGCTGGGTCGCGGTCGAGAACTCCAACGGTTGGTCCTCACCTGCATTTACATTTGGCGGATCACAGGTGGTGAACGCCGCATAATTCATGGTAACACCACTTTGAATGGTCACCCCGGAAATGCTGGCCAATGTTCCGCTAAGCGTGCTTGAACCGGTCCCTGATCCGATATTAATTCCTGCAAAGGGTGCATACACAGTTCCCTGCCACTTGGAGCCACCACCTGATGAACCATTCGCAATAATGAAACTGTTTCCCGGGAGCGAAGTACCTACTCCATCACCATGGGTCTCGGTATAGATCTTTGCGGCACTCCCTCCATTTGTGATGCTTGCATTTAGTTTTCCAAAATCTGCATTGCCATATATATAAATCAAGAAAACACCTGGCCCATTCTTAAAATTAAAAACCAGTTTATTCGAGTTGCCGGTCAGTTGAAATGAATAAAAATAATAAGTGCCTGCGCTGTCAAGGGTCAATGTTTTATTTCCGCCAAAGACAACATTACCATAAGAACCTGCCTGGATGGTTTTGTTGGTTGTGATGTTGGGCAAACCAGGAGTCATTGCAGGCAATGCTGTTGGCGCAGGCATTGTTGGCAGAGCAGGTATTGAAGGCACTCCATTAAAAACCCCTCCAGCCGGCGCGGGGCCTGAATAAGTTGAACCAACCGGGATGGTTACCGCACCCGAAACAGTTCCACCTCCAACAAGCACGTTTCCATTAACGTCGATATTACCGGTGATAAGCGTGCTTGATCCCACTGAAAGAATATTACCGGAGGAGCCAGAAGAATTAGCAGCTGCTATTCTTCCGTTGATAACATTACTGTTCGTGATAATAACTTTATCCCCGGAATAAATATTAGCGTTGACAGTTGCATTACCCGTTGTTTGGAAAAGCTTGTATGCCCCAACCGAGCCATTATTAATAGTGATCGAAGACCCTATCAGGGTGGTGCCGCTGCCATTCGGGCCCGATAGCAATACGAAGTCATTTAGCGTGAGTTGCGCATTCAAATTATGTGAGGCAATGCCAGGCAGTATGAAATAAAATATACTGGTCAGTACAGTCTTGGTGAAAAAGCATTTGATCATGGTTCTTATAATTTATCCTATGGTGTAATGAAATCAAGCTATTGGGTACGGATAAAATCTAATAAAAACACTTACAGCTTTCCCTGGGTAAAGGACTTGAAAATAAAAAATCTTCACGTGGGATGCTCCACGCAATATTTCTGAAAACTATTTACATATGACCGGATCTGGTATGTACACCTCTCAAAAGCTACCTCAAAACCATTGTTTGTATTTGTATTTCACGGGTTAGAATAAACTGCCACGTACTTTAGTATTTGAAGCTACTGAGGTAAGCTTTGTTTGGCAGCAAAATAAAGTTAGGTATTAATCTCTTAAATGGCCATTTTTAAAACTAACGATTTTGGGGTATGTTCATAAATTTCCCGACCGAGTTGGAACAACATTCCCCGGCAGTTACCATCAATCGTTTAACCATGCGGTTTATGCGATAGAGTTTTACATACAAGCTGATTACCAGCCTAATAGCGAGAACGTTGAGCTTCTCAAGAATCCCCAATCATTACGTTTGGGTTGGCACAATTTTTTTAACAGGCAAAATGATTCAACCTGGTATACATGCCTTCTTCAGTTGTAGCAGCTATAAGATATGATGAGAATACATCCCGGCTGAGAGTGATCTTTCAATCCGGCAGCATTTATGATTATTTAAAGGTCCCTGTGAAAGTCTACAACGAGATGAAGAAAGCTTCGTCTAAAGGCGAGTATTTGAATAAAGAAATAAAACGGAATTATGAATTTGAAAGGATCAGGTAATAAGTACCAAATAGCAAATCACAAGCATCAAATTAAATTAGAAATAAAAAAATCAAATTCGCCCTGTTTTTTAATTTGAATATTGAGATTTATTTGTGATTTGGAGCTTGTTATTTGGAATTTCTAATTGTTATTTGGAATTTATTAAAATTAAACCATGAAGATCGCAACATATAACGTGAATGGTGTTAATGGCCGGTTGAATGTATTACTTCGGTGGTTAGGTGAATCAAAACCCGATGTAGTTTGTTTACAGGAATTAAAAGCGCCTAATCAGAAATTCCCGGAGAGCGCGATCAACAATGCCGGTTATATTGCCAAATGGCATGGACAGAAAAGCTGGAATGGGGTAGCCATACTTTCCCGGATCGGGGAAATACAGGAAATAAGAAAAGGTTTACCCGGCGATCCCCAAGATATTCATAGCCGTTATATCGAGGCCGTGGTAAACAATATTGTGATCGGGTGCCTATATCTTCCAAACGGCAATCCCTGGCCAGGGCCAAAATTTGATTACAAATTAAAATGGTTTAAACG
>JAICPX010000215.1 GCA_025929635.1 Chitinophagaceae bacterium | reverse complement strand
TACACATAACAGTTATTCTTCTTACGTGTTAGTTTGTACATTCGCACGGTGCGATTAATTAAGATATTTTTTATCGGTATGCTCATAAGTTTTCTCGGCTCATTGCCGTTGGGAACGTTGAACATTGCAGCGATGCAGATCAGCATCAGTGACGGTGCCTGGTCGGCAATACAATTTTCTCTTGGCTCTTTACTTGCCGAAATGGTCTATGTACGGCTTTCATTAGTGGCCATGGATTGGGTCCGCAAAAATGAATTTCTTTTTAAAATACTGGAATGGATAACGCTGGCTATCGTGATCGTATTGGCTATTTCAAGTTTTTATGCGGCAATGAGTGCATCTCAAAAAGAAGGTGTTTTTTTTGACAGTGCACTGCCCAAGGTTCTTCTTGGCTTCACAATGAGTGCCGTTAGTCCTGCTCAGATTCCTTTCTGGTTTGGTTGGAGTACCGTGTTGCTTGCAAAAAGAATATTGCTCCCTGTCAGCAAGCATTATAATTTTTATATCATTGGTATCGGGTTAGGAACACTTGTTGGTAATTGCGTGTTTATTTTCGGCGGCCGCCTGGTAGCAGTTAAATTGGAAAACAGTCACCGGGTGATCAATTATGTAATAGGAGGAATATTTGTTGTAACTGCCATCATCCAGATCTGGAAGATGGTGAAAAAGAAAAGTGCTGTTCACAAGATCGATCACCCTGAAGAAGTCACTCACGGGTTAGAAAATAAATTAGATAAATGATTGGCCTATAAATTATTTTTAATGACAGGTAATTTAGCATGAAGAGATTTTTCAAAAAGGTTTTTAACTGGGAATTATGGCCATTCGATCTGATATATGCTCCGCTTGGTGCCGTGTGGTTGTATTATAGTTTAAAGGCAGGATCACTATACTTTTTTACACCCACCAATCCCGGGTTGCTATTCGGGGGCTTTGAAGCCGGCAGTAAAATGGATATGTACAAGCAATTGCCCGGCGGTAGTTATCCCACCACCATTTTGATCAAACCCTCTTACACCATTCATGAGATCAAAGCTGAACTAACCGCAAATAATCTGGCCTACCCGTTTGTTGCCAAACCTGATGATGGAATGCAGGGAGTTTTATTTCGTGTAATCGAATCCGAGGAAGAATTGACCAGGTATCATAGCATTGCGGGGATCAATTATATCATTCAGACTTTTGTTGACTTACCGATGGAGTTCAGTGTTTTTTATATCCGTTACCCGGGTGAAGCAAAGGGCAGGGTGACCGGTTTTATTCTAAAAGACTATTTGCATGTAACAGGTGATGGAAAGAAAACACTTGAGCAACTGGTAAATGAGCATCCAAAAGCACAGCACCGTTTAACAGAAATGAAACGGAAGCATGCTGATAACTGGTTACGTATTCCAAAAGACGGTGAGAATTATTATTTGAGTGTTGCGGGTAATCACAACCGCGGGGCACGATTCATTAACCTGCACGCGGAGATTGATAAGCGACTGAATGATGTATTTGATACGCTTAATAACGGGTCAAACGGTTTTTACTATGGTCGTTATGATCTGAAGTGTACATCGATAGAGGATTTGAAGAATGGGAAGAACATCAGTATCCTTGAATACAACGGGGCAGGAGCGGAACCTAATCATATATATGATTGCGGCATGAGTTATGGAAAAGCGCTACGGGTGATCGCCAGCCATTGGCGTGATATGTATCGAATCGGGAGGATTAATAACAGGAATGGCATTCCTTACTGGAGCTTTAAAGAAGCTAGTCGCTTTAGAAAACAGCAAAAGAAAGATTTCACTGAGTTGCAAAAAAAGGATCTCGTTTTGGGTTTGTAAAAATGAAGTAAGGCTATCATGGAATTAATCAAAGTTTTTTTTATTGGTTCGTTAATCAGCTTTCTTGGGCAATTGCCGCTGGGAAACATGAATCTTACGGCAACCCAGATCAGCGTGCAGGAGAGTCATAAGAGCGCGTGGAAATATGGGGTTGGAATTGTCCTGGTAGAACTCATTTACCTCAGGCTTGCATTGACTGGCATGGATTGGGTTGTAGAGCACAAGCAGTTGTTCACCATTATGGGTTGGATAACCGTTGTTATGTTCATTGCCCTGGGCGTATTCGCATTTGTTATTGCCCGTAAACAAACAAGTGCTAAAAAGAAAGGGTTATTGCTTAATAATAAAATGAATCGATTTTTATTGGGCGTTATCGTTAGTGGTCTTAACCCGGCGCAAATCCCTTTCTGGTTTATATGGAGTACGCAGTTAATAGACAGCAGGGCATTGTCGCCAACAACGGCCCAATTTAATTTATTTACTGCAGGAGCGGGGCTTGGTTCCCTTGCGGGACTGGCTGTTTATATTCATGGTGGAAAATGGATCATCGCTAAAATGAAAACATCCAACAGGAAATTAAATGTATTCATGGGAATGGTTTTTATTTTAGCCGGTCTTTTTCAATTGTACAATATGCTTTTTAGGAAGAATAAATAACTTAAACAAAATAGTGCTTATGGCCATCAAGATGCCTTCGTTGCAGCGTTGAAATATGAAACATCGCTAAAAAAAATCGGGAAAAAGTACATCTCGATTAAAAAGAATGGAAGTAGCATGAAAGATCAACTGGAATGTATTGGGCAACTGCGGATGAACGCATGTAAACTTGCTGTAAAATATTAAAAAAGGTAACAGGGTTTAGTATTTTGTGAAGAATTGGTTCTACAAAGATTAACAGGGTCAACAATTGCTTTAAAACTTAGTAGAAAGAAAGAGTATTACATAAAACCTTATTACATTATTTTCATCAGTCATCGAACAACTTATAAAATGCCTTCACAACAACTCAGCCGTTCGCTTGGCTTACAGCTCGTAATAGTTTTTGTTATTGGGAATATCCTTGGCTCGGGAGTTTATAAAAAGGTAGCGCCTATGGCCGCTGAACTCCATTCATCAGGATGGGTATTGGTCGCCTGGGTTATCGGGGGGATCATCAGTTTGTTTGGAGCATTGAGCTATGCCGAGGTTGCCGGTTTGCTTGCCGATACCGGTGGTGACTATGCTTATTATAAAAAGATCTATAACAAGTTTTTTGCATTTCAATTTGGATGGTCAACTTTTACGATCATTCAGACCGCGGCAATCTCTTCTCTTGCCTATGTATTTTCACAATCGTTGCATAACCTGGTACACTTTCCACCCATGCTTGAATCACTAGCTGAATTCAATATAGCGGAACAATTTTATCCATTTGAAAATTTCAATGTAAAGTTTGTAGCTATCGTATTGATACTCCTTCTTACGATCATAAATAATTTCGGATTGAAAACCGGCGCCTGGATGGGCACCGCGATTTTGTTGTTGGTATTTGCAGGGTTGGTTGTCATCATAGCATTTGGTTTTGCCAGTAAAGAATCCGACATCAGCCGTGCATTTATTATGGAAACTACGAATAACAAACCTGTTACATTCAGCGCAATGTTTACAGCAATGCTGGCTGCGTTCTGGGCTTACCAGGGCTGGGCGTCTGTTGGCTTTGTTGGAGGTGAAGCAAAGAATGCAAACAAGAACATTCCAAAGGGAATTGCAATAGGAGTGTTTATTGTGATTGCCCTGTATTTATTGGTAAATACTGCGTACCTGTCATTGCTACCCATTTCAACGCTGGAGGAAATCCATGTTTCGGGGAATAAGATTGCAGCAATCGAAGCCGTAAAAACATTTTGGGGCAGAAACGGAGAAGTATTTATTGCTATCCTGATCGCGGTAACCACGCTGGGATGCACACACGTAACGATCATCTCGAGTTGCCGGGTTTATTACGCAATGGCTAAAGAAGGATTGTTTTTTCGTAAAGTTGGCAAATTGAATGCATTTAGTGTGCCCGGGAATTCATTGCTCTATCAATCTATATGGGCATGCATACTTGTATTATCGGGAACATTTGATCAGCTAACAGACATGATCATTTTCGCTGTTTTTGTTTTTTATGGTGCTACAGCATTAGGCGTTTTTATACTGCGAAAAAAGATGCCTGATGCGCCAAGACCTTACAAGGTTTGGGGGTATCCTATTGTGCCCGCTATTGTGATCCTGATCTCTGGATGGCTCTTCATCAACACCATTTACACAAGGCCTGTTCAGGCTACATATGGCCTGATCTTAATGCTCACCGGCGTGCCGATGTGGTATTGGTTTAGTCGAAAGAATAAGCCGGCCGGCAGTAACCAGCAATAGGCAATGGTAAATGGGATATGGTCAATAGCTTATCAGCAAAACACTGTTTAAATTAAGAGACGCCTTCAACTTCAGGCTTCAGACTTCAGACTTCGGACCTCAAAATCTATAACCCGCAGAAAGTGCAGGAATGATTCTTCCACCAACATCGTCATCACGTGAGTTGTGTTCTTTGGTGATTTTTATCTGGTAGCCATAACCGATCGATGGGTTAGTAAAAATATGTTTGCCAAAAACAAAATGATAGCCCGCTTCGGCGCTCGGAGTGAACATCAGGCTTCCCAGGTTTGTTTTTCCTTCAAAATTTTCAAATGCAAATAAGACCCTTAATCCAACAAATGGGTTATTGCCTTTTGTATTATTTCCAAAATAGTTTCTGAAACCTGCAAATAACCCATACCCCTTGAATCCGCCATAAGCATCACGGGGGGAAAAATGATAGGTGATACCAACGCTGAAACCGATCTTATTGCTGAAATTTTCATAACGCAGGGCGGCAATATTGCTCTTATAGCCTTTACCGATCGGCTTCGAGTATTCAGCGCCAAGCTCCCAGGGGTTTTGGGCGGATGAGGTTAAGGTTAAGGTTAAGGTTAAGGTTAAGGCGATAAGGCTTTTCATGCCTGAAAAACGAAATTATAAGTAAAATATTTTAGTGGGCACGGATGGTTTCTACGTCAGGAATGCCCGATAAATGAAGCTCAATATGCTTGTGATGTGCCTTTGTTTTGAATTCATTGATGATCTCCGTTACATCATAGTCAATATAGACACTGTGCGAACCTTCAATATGAACAACAGAGTAGTTCGGAATACTTTCTAACTCATCCTTTATCCGTTTTTTGTTGATAAAGCTCACGTTGATGGCAAGATTAAAATAGAAATGTTTGATATGTCCTTCGTTCTTTACTTCAAGCGTATAGCCGGCACGATATGTATTTTTGAAAATGAAATAACAGGCATATGCAATGCCGATAGCAACACCGACAAGGAGATCGGTAAATAACATCGCGATTATCGTTACAATGAATGGAAGGAATTGTTCCCTGCCTAACTTGTAAACAGAGACTATCATTTTTGGTTTTGCAAGATTGTAACCTGTACGGATCAGGATTACAGCCAATACGCAATAGGGGATCATATTCAACAACGAAGTTGCAAACAACACAAGCACGATCAGCCAGACACCATGAAAAATAGCCGAGAGTTTTGTTCTTGCATCGGCTTCGGCATTTGCGGAACTTCTTACGATAACTGCAGTGATCGGTAGACCACCAAGAAGACCGCTGAGGAAATTTCCTGTGCCTTGTGCTATCAGCTCGCGGTTTTGAGGAGTGATACGGTTATACAGGTCTATCTTATCAATTGCCTCAATACTTAGCAGGGTTTCAAGTGAGGCAACAACGCAAATAACAATTGCATTCTTTAAAATATCTGTGTTACTGAAAACTGCACGATAATCGGGAAACTTTATATCAGAAAATAAGCTTGACGAAAGGTTGACAAATTGCTGTGGCTTTAATGCAAGCGCTGGAATAAATTGTTGAAATAAAAATGCAAGCAGGGTCCCAAATAATACAACCAGAAAGGAAGTGGGAATAAATGGAACTTTTTTTGCCATCGTTCGTTTCCAGATGATAAGCAGCGCCAGTGATGCAAGCGCAATGATAATGGCGCCTTTTGAAATATGCTGGTAAATATTCTTTACATGGCTGAATGTATTTTTAAAAGTTATGATATTGAACAACTCTTTTGTCCAGAATGATGCTTCATCATAACCCAGCAACAATGGAATTTGTTTTGCAATAAGGATGATGCCAATTGCCGCCAACATTCCTTTGATAACTGCTGATGGGATGAAATGAGTAAAGCCGCCAAGTTTAAATACTCCAAGCAATAGCTGGATAATTCCGGCTACAGCCACCGAGAGAAAAAATATTTGCAGGCTTCCCAATTCAGTGATTGCACCGGCACAAATAGCCGTTAGCCCGGCTGCAGGTCCACTGACGCTTAAATGTGATTTGCTGATGATGCCGACGATTATGCCACCAATGATACCAGAGATCAATCCTGAGTAAAGAGGCGCATTGGAAGCCAGTGAAATACCAAGGCAAAGTGGAAGAGCAACAAAGAAGACAGTGATGCTGGCTTTAAAATCATGTTTGAGAAAAGAAAGCAAATAGAATCTTGCGTGCCTTTTAATAAGCTCCATTGATTAAAATATTCAAAGAGTTGTGGGCCGCAATGTACTTTTTTTATGGATTGATTCCTATGAGATGCAATTATTAATTCTTAACTATTAATTGTTGATTTCTCCGGCCCATTTATCTCTTTCATCAGGCGAGAATTTCCAGGGGGCAAAATTATTCTCAACATTGCTGAACATGGCATTCCATTCCTGTGGGGCATTGCTCTCTTCCATCACCAGTGAACGGCGCAGTTCGAGTATGATCTCAAGTGGAGAGATAGAAACAGGGCATTCCTCTACGCAGGCATTACAGGTCGTGCATGCACGAAGTTCTTCAACAGTGATATAATCATGTAATAGCTTTTTGCCGTCGTCTTTAAATTCTTTATTTGCATTTATATTTCTTCCCACATCTTCAGTTCTATCACGGGTGTCCATCATAATTTTTCTTGGAGACAAAGCCTTTCCTGTTTGTGTCGCCGGGCAAGCGGCAGAACAGCGGCCACATTCGGTGCAGCTATAAGCATCCAGTAAATTTCTCCAGCTAAGATCAAAAATATCTTTAGCGCCAAAGCTTGCTGCTGGTGGCGCATCAGCTGGCGCCAGCTCCGGTTGCATGGCATACAATACTTCTTTTTGTACAGCAGGCATGTTTTTCATTTCACCCTTGGGTTCCAATCTTGCATAGTATGCATTGGGGAATGCCAGGATGATGTGAAGATGTTTTGAATAGGGAAGGTAATTTAGAAAGCCATAAATCCCCACGATATGAAGCCACCATGCGGCCCGTTCAATTCCAATTAAGGTTGAGGCTGAGGTTGAGGTAAAGGATGACGAGAGCGCCCCGCTTATAAGAAAGCTCCCGGTGTCGGTGTAATGTTCGGTGCCTTGTAACTGTAAACCCCTGTCCGTCGTGTTTAGTGTAAGAAACAACAACATTAAAATGATCTCTGTGATCAGGATATAGTTGGCATCACTCCTCGGCCAGCCGGCAAGGTCTTTACCGATAAATCTTTTTAACCTGATTACATTCCTGCGAATAAGAAAAACTGCACAGGCCACAATCACCAGTACAGCCAGTACCTCG
>JAICPX010000453.1 GCA_025929635.1 Chitinophagaceae bacterium | reverse complement strand
TGTTTGATTTAAAGGCTGTACGGATTTTGCCGTACGAATAAAAAATTCAGGTGCAAAAGTAACGGAACTGCGCCTAATCACCAACAGTAGGTCCAAAAAAGAGAAAAGCGCCGGATTTTTCTTCCGTTCATTTGCCGAAGCTCCTGAACGTCTTACTAACCCAACGCTTTTCGTGAGGCTTAGTGTCTTTTGAAGGACCCAACCACCTCGTGCGACCAAATTCTTCTTTTGACGGATTCCTCTGATCGCAGACCTATAAAATCTTTTGACGGATCTTCCAGGTCTCAGATCGAAATCGCTTTTGACGGCTCATTCAATCTTATAATGCTAAGATGCTCTACAATGGACTGACTTCCAAATTTTTTGCCTGTTTGATATACACTTGTTTTGCACAAATTGAATTTTAGATATACACAGTTTTGAGATAGTTATGAACATGTTATGAACCGATCAACTCCTCATATTGACAAACTGGAGCGGCAACTGGAGGTTTGAAGTCTTACACAATTGAATTACTGCCTGGAGGTCATCAATTTTTTTTCCGGTAACTCTTACAAGATCATCGTTGATTGAAGCCTGGACCTTCAATCCGGAGTCCTTAATCAGCTTAACGACCTTTTTTGCGTCATCCTGGGCAAGCCCATTTCTTACCGGAACCTCTTTTTTCCAGGCCTTACCACTTTGTGCTCCCTCTTTACTCAGATCAAATGCCAGGGGATCGATGCCCTGCTTATGTGCACGGCTGATAAGCACATCACATAACTGCCGCATCTTCATTTCATCTTCTGTTTCAATGTTGATCTTAAAATCTTTTTTATTCAGATCCATCACAACGTGGCTTCCTTTAAAATCGAAACGATTGGTAATTTCTTTGGATGTTACATTTACCGCATTATCCAACGCCTGCGCATCCACTTTTGAGACAATGTCAAATGAAGGCATAATAATATTCCAGATTTTAGATTTCCGAATTAAAATCAAATGTAATACTGTTTACGGTAAAAAAACCTCCCATTGAAATGAGAGGTTTACACACATGAGAAAACTAAATTTATTTTTATTGACTTTGTCCAACCCTGTTTTGTTCATCCTGCGAACTACTGTTCCTGCGACGTGGTTGATTTTGTTGTCCATTCTTTCCAAACCGCCAGGTAAATGTCCCGGTTACCTGTCTTATGTCGGGACGCGCAGCAAATCCTCCATCGATCATTCCATAGGTATTTCTTCCCTGGAATTTTTGCCATGCAAACGGATCGCGGACATTGAAACGTACGGTACCTTTTCCTTTCATTACCTGCTTTTGTACTCCAAAACTCATCTGGTAAATAGGCTCCATTCTTGTAAGACCACCCAACGCTTTGTGACGGTACATTCCACTTAACTCACCACTCCAGCCCTTCTTGAATGTAAAGTTGTTTGTAAGATTTGCAGTAAACGATGTATACGATAGGTTGATGTTGAATGTATCATAAACTCCCTTGTAACGGTTATTGAATACATTAGCAAACAAATTTGCATTCCACCACTTTGCTACCGGTATGGGGGCCGTTACAGAAACGCCGATATTGGTAAACTCGGCAACATTGTCGACTGTGAGGAACCGGATCTTGCTATTAGGTTCAGGTTTTACTATTTGCGATATTATGTCATCCGTTGTATTGAAATTGAATGTTGTGATCAGTTTGCCATTAAAACTATGTGTCAGGTCTATATTATGCGTGTATTGCGGACGCAGGTAAATATTTCCCTGTCTGTATGACAACGTATCCAGGAAATAAGTAAACGGGTTCAGGTCCTGGTAATTTGGCCGTTGAATACGGCGCCCGTAAGCAACGGTTAAAGTGTTTTTCTTATCGAGCTTATAGCTGATAAATGCGGTTGGAAAAAGATTTGTTGTGTCTCTTTTGAATTTCTGGCCGGTTACGACCTGGTTGCCATGAGCAATTGTATTTTCTAACCGGAGTCCTGCCTGGAAAGTCCATTTTTTGATCTCACGATTAACGTTTACGTATGCAGCATTTATATTCTCATCATAGATAAAATGGTTAGAGCGTACCTGGTCTGTTTGCCATTGATTGTTGATCAGCCTTTCGTACTCAACCAGATTATCGTTTTTGACATAGCTGAATTTTACGCCAGCTTCAAATCTTCCGGCTTTAATAGGTTGAACATAATCACTTTTGAATGTATAAATGTCAATATTAGCCGGCAAATGTCCTTTTAAATGCGATGTGCCTGTTTTTTGAAATGTTTCATTATAAAAATCTGTCGTTAATATCATATCAGAAACATTACTATAAACAACGTAATCAAAGTCTGCAGTGAGTTCTCGCCCGGTAGTATCAAAAGTATGCTTCCAGTTAAGGTTCAGTGTGGCGTTCTGGAACTTAATATCATTGTCGGTGCTTGAGATCAACCTTGCCTCTAATTGTTTGTTTTCATCAACAAGATCAGCAATTGATAACGGTGTGGGATGTCCGCTGAATGTGAAACCACTTACCACTATTCCAAAAACATTTTTCTTATCGGCATACCAGTCCAATCCCAACTTCAGTGTGTGATTGTTGTTGCCAAACCGGAATCTTGTTTCTGTAAAATTGTACCCGGTGGTATTGTAGTTATCATCCAGGAAGCGGCTGTCAAGACTCAGGCGGTTCATTCCTCGGAAAGCATTGGGATTGTAATTGCCAAAGAAGTTTATTTTATTTTTCCGCCAGTTAAAATTGATACTATTTTGTGTCTTGGGATTAAAGTACAACGCCTCAGCCGGCTTGAATATGCTCGTAGTGGCGCCAATCATTATGCTTCCATTAAATCCATTATTTTTTCCTTTCTTGGTTTTGATATTAATTACACCTGAATTTCCAGATGCATCATACTTAGCCGAAGGATTGGTCATGATCTCTATTTGATCAAGGGCCGATGCAGGCATATTTCTTAAGAGGTTTGCCAGGTCAGATGCGGATAAAAAAGTTAGCTTGCCATCCATCATCACGATCACACCCTGTTTCCCGCGAAGACTAATGTTGCCATCATTGTCGACAGTGATACCAGGAGATTTTTCCAGGATATCCAACGCGGTAGCTCCCGCGCTTGTAGGTGAAGATTCAACATTTACCACCGTCTTGTCGATCCTGGTTTCAATGAAAGGTCTTTTCGCAGCTACGGTTACACCTTCCAGGGATTTTGCTTCAGCGGCAAGCCTGAATGTTTCTGCGCTGACTGTAGAATTACCGGGTGTTATTTCGAATGATTGTCCAAAACGTTTTTGATACCCGACAGAACTAACGGATAATAAGTATTTGCCTTCCCCGATCCTGTCGAATTCATACCTGCCTTCTTTATCTGTCACTGCTATTTTTACCAATGATGAATCTTTTGCACGCAGCAATGATACGGTTGCAGCCGGCAATGGTTTTTGTGATTCATCGGTTATCGCGCCTGATATTTTCCCGGGATTCGTTTGGGAGTAGGTGAGTATCGATAATAACAATCCTGTCAAGAGGGTAAAAAGATTTCTCATTGTTGGCTATACTTTGGTTTTTAATTACAACTCGACAAAAATGCTTCGAATAATTTCAAATTGGGAAGCATTTATGATAGAATTCGTAGTTACCGGGTTGAAGGGTAAATAATACTTACCTATACACAAGCGGTAAGAATCTTATTTAATTATTCGAATTTGTGAAAAACTGTTAAAGGAAAAGCCTCTTTATTCAAGAGGCTTCGTTCAGGAGAAAACTAAAACTGACTGCTTGTATTTTTTGGCTATACTTTAGTCCGCGTTATTCACCGGTTTTTACCCGGCTACTTTCTTCACTCGCACCACCTGTTCTTCTCTTTTGAGTGTTATTCATTTTTCCTTTGGCAAAACGATAGGACAGGCCAAGTGCGATTTGTCTGGAATCACGCTGTTGCTGAAAGG
>JAICPX010000484.1 GCA_025929635.1 Chitinophagaceae bacterium | reverse complement strand
TCCGCATTTGCATATCAATTTTGGTGAATCCGAAAAAGAGGGAATGAAAACGCATTGGCATAAAACGACCTTATTGATAATGGCAATTACGTTGCACAATATCCCGGAAGGCCTGGCTGTTGGGGTTTTATTTGGTGCTGCAGCTGAGGGAATGCCGGAAGCATCGATTGCGGGAGCAGTTGCCCTTGCGCTGGGTATAGGGATTCAGAATTTCCCGGAAGGTATAGCAGTCGCTATGCCGCTGCGGCGACATGGAGTAAGCCGGAAAAAAAGTTTTTGGTATGGGCAGCTTTCAGCAATCGTTGAACCTGTTGCCGGCGTCCTGGGAGCATTGGCTGTAATTTATTTGCAACCTATCCTGCCCTTTGCCCTTGCTTTTGCTGCGGGCGCTATGATCTACGTGGTAGTTGAAGAAGTAATTCCCGAGACACAGCGGGATAAATTTACCGACCGGTCAGTCCTGGGTTTTATTGGTGGATTTTTGGTCATGATGATCCTGGATGTGGCGCTGGGATAAATTAGTTTTCTATTTGGTACGAGTTCGATAATATCAACTTTGGTGGCGGTCGGTCATATTTTCTTTGGGCATTTTGTCCCTAAGGACTCCATTGGAGAGGAAATGACCCCAAAGTGGAGAAGGCTGTTAAAGTTTGTGATCTGTACCACTGTTCTGTGTCTAATTCCCTATTTTTTTGGCCGGACATGGTTCTAAATCACAGTTGGAGTGATGTTACTATTTGTAGTGATTATTCATGCGTGGTAGCTGCTCAAAAAGAAAGGCATTAATGGGTTGACTGGGGAACCAAAAGAAAAATATTATGCATTAAGGGGTTGGACAAAAAATAAAACCTGAACAGGTCAGTTTTGATGGACCAGTATTTTTTTTGAATGCTCCCTTACCATGTGTTTGAAACGGCTAAATGTTTCGGGCTTAATATTGAGATAAGATGCGAGGTACTTTTGAGGCACTCTTTGCATCAATTCAGGATGTCTTGTAACGAAATTGATGAACCTCTCTCTCGGGGAAAGCTTCACCAGCTGGCTTTGCCATTTATCCTTCAGCACCATTGTTGCTGTGATTACCAACCTTCCAAGCTGCTGCATCTTTTCTGATGATGTATAAATTCTTTCCAGGCATTCATAAGTAATGGAAGACAATTCGCAAGGCTCAATTGTTTCAATAGTATATTCAGAAGGTGTGCGACTATGAAAGGATTCCTGCGCATGGATAATGTGACCTTCATGAGAGATTTGGGTATTTATTTCATCATTCTCCTTTTTATAATATTTTCTTACGAGACCCCGGTCAACAAAATTCATGTAGTTCTCTATTTCACCTGAATGCGTAATGATCGATTTCTTTTCAAATTGCCGCTTGATTATACAGGGAAGTATTAATGCATCATATTCATCCTGGGTGATCGGAATAAATTTATTGAGGAATTCAAGGAAAGTTTTTTTAACACCCATAAGCAAGCTTTCTCTGGTCTAAGGTAGGAAGGAATTGATTCAAATCAATCGAACCGGGTTAATTTTTTTTAAGACATGGCTGTCATTTAGTTTGTTTGGACATTAAAGCTTTTAGACGGCTGAAAGTTTCGGGCTTGATCTGTAAATAAGAGGCCAGGTATTTCTGTGGTACCCGCTGCAACATATGCGGATGATGCTCGATATATTCAAAAAATCTTTCCCTTGTCGACTTCAGGAGGCGATTATACCGGTTCTCGTCTTTTTTAATAAACATACCCTGTAGGATCATGCGACCCAACCTCTCACCCTTTGGAAATTTATCCAGGGCCTCTTCCATTTTATCATAGGTAAGTGAAACAAGTATTGTAGGCTCCAGCGTCTGTAAAACAACCATGGAAGGCGACCTGGTCAGAAAGGATATTTCAGATTGAACAACATGTCCCTCGGTAGCTAATTGAAGGATCACTTCGTCTTTTCTTACCGGCAAATACTTCCTGATCAATCCTTTTACCACAAGATTCAGGTAATTGTCGACCTCGCCTTCATGCACAATGATCTTTCGTTTATCAAAAGCCCGTAGCTGGCAGTATTGTAATAAGTCAAGAAGCTCGTCACGGTTTATTGGCATAAACCTCCCGAGATATTTTTGGGCATAGTCCAGGTAAACGGGATCTATGTAAGACTTGTTCATTTTTCCTTGACCATTAAGTGTTTTAAGCGGCTAAAAGTTTCTGGTTGAATTTCCAAATAGGACGCCAAATATTTCTGCGGCACACGAAGTACGAGGTCAGGGTTTTCCTTCATAAAATTTATGAACCGTTCTCTTGTTGAATACCTTATCATATTTATGTTATGATATTCTACTTGCAGAAAGAAGGCAGTAATGATCTTTCTGCCAAATTTTTCCCACTTTTTATCAGCATCAAATAATTCTTCAAGATCTTTTTTTGAGATAGAATATGCGGTAACGGGTTCAATGGTTTCAAGAACATAACGACTTGGCTCGCCGGTCAAAAAAGAAACTACAGATCCCATCAGCCCTCCTTCTTTAATAAGATGTGTAATGATCTCCTGCCTGCCGCGGTAAAAATAGCGTCGTGTAATGCCTTTCAGGACAAAATAAACATTGGTGGCTACGTCTCCGATGTTCACCAGTTTTGTCTTCCTGTCAAAATTGACAAGATGCAATTTGGATGCGAGGGTTTTAAATTCGTCGTCGGTTAGTTCTATATGCCGGTTAATAAACTGTCGAACAGGTTCAAGCATGATACCAAGTTATGGTTTATCGTTGTAATTCGCTTCATGCAATTGTCATAGGCGGTAACTGGAAATGATGGTTCTTTGTATGATTGCCTCAATTCCTGTAGGTTTGCGCCAAAAATAATGTTTCGCAGGAGAAATCTTAGCTCTTCCGTATTTTTTCTTTCATTAAATTTTTTAAACAATGGCAAATAAAATTAAAGTTGCAAACCCTGTAGTGGAGCTGGATGGCGATGAAATGACACGTATCATCTGGAAATTCATTAAGGAAAAACTCATTCTCCCCTATCTCGATATCGATATCAAATATTATGATCTTGGAATTGAGTACCGTGATCAAACCAATGACCAGGTTACAATTGATGCCGCTAACGCCATTAAACAATATGGTGTTGGGATCAAGTGCGCCACCATCACTCCAGACGAAGCAAGAGTTGAAGAATTTAAGCTAAAACAAATGTGGAAAAGCCCAAATGGTACAATCCGGAATATCCTGGACGGAACCGTGTTTCGTGAACCAATAGTAATTAAGAACATTCCGAGATTGGTCACAAACTGGACAGCCCCGATCATTGTTGGGCGTCATGCATTCGGTGATCAGTATCGTGCAACTGATACGGTGATCAAAGGAAAAGGAAAGTTGACTATGACATTTACACCTGACGGTGGCGGTGAGGCACAAACTTTTGAAGTATTCAACTTCAAAGGTGATGGGGTGGCATTGACAATGTACAATACCGACGAAAGTATCATAGGATTTGCAAGAAGCTGCTTTAATATGGCGCTGAATAAAAAATGGCCGTTGTACATGTCAACAAAGAATACAATTCTTAAAAAATATGACGGCCGCTTTAAAGATATTTTTGAAGAAATCTATCAAAAAGAATTTAAGGCCG
>JAICPX010000030.1 GCA_025929635.1 Chitinophagaceae bacterium | reverse complement strand
TGAAGAAAAAACCCCGAAGCAAGATTGAGTGTGAGAAGAATATTTACAAAATTGATCAGCGTCTCATTTTTTGTTTCCTCTTTACCCAACTTTACAAATAGGAGGACGAAGATGATAAGAGTTATCACCAGCTCTTGTTTCATCAATAGGAGAAATTCGTTTATCATTTTTATAAGGGCTAAAGCCCTATCTTTTTTGATCCTGTTTTCGTCTAACCCCAGCCTTAAGGCTGGATTAAAAAAGTCAACTTATATCTTATCGGTCCTAAGCCCGATCCTTCATTCATTTTACAATATCAGCTATCTTCTGCATCATTATTTCTGTTCCAGGGTTGATCAGATCCTTTAGCAAGAAAGGCAATACACCGATCACTACGATTCCAATTATCAGTATAGCCGCCGCCAGTTTTTCATTCCAACCCGCATCACCCAGTGATAAATGTTCATTGTTTACGATTGGACCCATGATCGCTTTACCAGTTGCCCGTAAAATATAGACTGCGGTCACAACGATAGACGCACAAGCGATAATTGTTGCGATACGATAAAAGGCATCGGCCTTTTCCCATGATCCCATAAAAACCGTCATCTCGGCAACAAATCCGCTAAAGCCGGGTAATCCCAATGAACATAGACCAGCAATCACAAATACGGTGGATATAAATGGCATCATCTTCATCAGGCCGCCAAGTTGAGCAACCTGTCTTGTATGCGTTCTCTCGTAGATCATCCCGATCACGGCGAAGAAAAGGGCGGTCATCAAACCATGCGACACCATTTGCATCACCGCTCCATCAATGGCTGTTTTGGTTAACATACCAATACCTAACAACACAAACCCGCAGTGACTTACTGATGAATACGCATTGATATATTTAAGATCGGTTTGCATCATAGTAGCGAACGCTCCATATAATATCGCAATACATGCCAGTACAATTATAATTGTTGAGTATTCATGAGCCGCCTCCGGCATTAAGTAGGTTGCCACACGTAAACAACCATAACCTCCCAGTTTCATTGAGATCCCGGCAAGAAACATCGATGCTGCGGTTGGCGCTGATGAGTGACCATCGGGTACCCATGTATGAAATGGAAACAGCGCAGTAAAAATTCCAAACCCGATGAATGCAAACGGGAAAAAGAGTTTCTGCACGTCAACAGGTATCTCCATTCCGGCTATCTGCACAAGATCAAAACTATTTGTATGGAAAAAAATCCCCGCCAATCCTACAAACACTAATGCTGAGCCGCCCATCAACATCAATGCAAGCTTCATTGCACTATATTCCTTTTTACCACTGCCCCAGATGCCGATCAGCAGGAATTTCGGAATTACAGCAACTTCAAGGAAGAAAAATAAAGTAAACAGGTCAAGTGCAATAAAAAATCCATAAGCACCCATGCTTAAGAAGATCAGCAGGAAGAAAAATTCTTTGCTTAGTCTTTCTCCGCCTCCCGTACGGGCAGGCATTTTCCATGAAACCAGCACACCGGCTATTACTACAAATGCCGTTAACAATATCATGGCTATTGATATGCCGTCAACGCCCACATGATAATTGATATTTAAGGGAGCATACCAGGTATAATTATCTTCAAAAAGAAAATTTTCAATGTTACCAGCTGCTCTTTCCTGTTGGTACACGTAAAACAATATAAATGAAAGTATCAATTGTACAGCCGAGCCAAGTAATGCCACCGTTCTTACCTGTTTTAGATTTTTCATTGGCAAGATGGCCAACGCAGTCAACAGGGGAATCAGTATTAATAAAGAAAGATTCATCAAAAGAATAGTTTATAGTCCATAGTCAATAGTCAATCACAGACTAACTTCAAACCCGATAGCTATCGGGATCAAACGTTTTCACTTCCACAAATACAAGAACACAATTGCCAGCGCAACAATACCTCCAAAGAAATAAATGGCATAGCTCTGCACTTTTCCCGATTGAATGCCTTTTATAAAACCAGCAACTGCTGCGGTCGTATAGGCAATTCCATTCATCAGTCCATCTACAATATTTCTGTCGATCCATGCTGCCGGTCTGCCGATCAGATTAAAAATTATCTTCTTAGTAATGAACAGGTATATTTCATCAATGTAAAATTTCTGGTATGCAGCCTTGTATATCCCACCCAATGACCCGGAGATCTTTTGTGGTTTGTCGCTATCTTTTCTGTACATCCAGGCAGCTATCAAAATTCCGATTACACCAACCAGGACCGGGGCGATTGAAAACATTGGATCAAAATGTGATTCCAATGGTCTTTTATCAGAAGAAACAAATTCGCCAAATGGAATGAGACCGGCCAGTACGGAACAAATAGCCAGGATCATTAAAGGAAGCTTCATTGAGAAAGGCCCTTCGCCGTGGTGGTTGTGGATCTCAGTTTTTCTATTCCAGAAAATTGAAAAATATAACCGGAACATATAAAAGGCCGTAAGACCTGAAGTGATCAATGCCACATAGAATACGATCGGGTTTGAACGATAAGCTGCTAATAGTATTTCCTCCTTGCTGAAGAAGCCGGACAACGGAGGAATACCCGCAATGGCCAAACAGGCAACAAAGAAACTCAGGTTGGTGACCGGCAAATATTTTCTTAAGCCCCCCATGTCTTTCATTTCATTGCTATGAATAAAATGAATAACTACACCTGCACCCAGGAATAAGAGCGATTTAAAGAAAGCATGCGTAAATAAATGGAACATGGACGCAGTATAACCTAAACCATTTTCACCGCCATAACCCGAAACACCCAGCGCAAACATCATGTATCCTATTTGCGACATAGTAGAGTAAGCAAGCACCCGTTTAATATCGGTTTGGGTACAAGCAATGATCGCCGCAAGAAATGCAGAAATAATTCCAACAACCGTTACTATACTCAATGCAACCGGCGTAATGGTAAACAATGGAAAAAGTCTGGCCACCAAATAAACACCGGCAACAACCATGGTAGCCGCATGTATCAATGCGGAAACAGGTGTGGGGCCTTCCATGGCATCGGGTAACCAGATATGCAGGGGGAACATTGCTGATTTACCAGCTCCGCCCATAAATATTAATGTCAACCCCCATGTTAATGCACTGACACCGACAAATGATGCAGTAGTAATTGCAAGAAACTGTGGTGATTGCTCGTCGGTCAATCGTTGGATCAGCGTATTGAAATCAAGCGTCCCGCCATAAAAGGCCAGTACAAGGATACCCACCAGAAAACCAAGATCAGCAAAACGTGTAACGATAAATGCTTTTTTAGAAGCAGCAACCGCCGGGGGTTTGTCATAATAGTACCCAATTAGTAAGTAAGAGGAAACGCCAACGAGCTCCCAGAAAATATAGATCTGGAAAAGATTACTTGAAATAACCAACCCAAGCATCGAGAAAGTAAACAACCCAAGAAAAGCATAATAAGTAGCAAATCTTTCTTCACCCTTCATATAGCCAAGGCTGAAAACATGTACCATCAACGAAACGAAAGTGACTACCACAAGCATCATTACAGAGATCGGATCGAGAATGATACCCATGTCAATGCTTATTTCTTCAGAAAATGAGAGCCACGTATATTTTACAGCCGTTATGGTTTGGTACGTATCACCAATTTTGCCGTCGACAAAAAAATAGCTGTAAGCAGTATATAGTGACAATGCACAGGAAACCAACAACAAACCTGTTCCAATAATGCCTGAAGAGGCCTTAAAGTATTTTCTTCCGAATAAGCCGAGTAAAACAAATCCAGCTAAAGGAAGTAACGGGATCAATGCTATGTATGAAGAGTAGTTCATTTACTCGAAATAAAATGTTCAATTTTCAATGCTCAATATTCAATTCAAGAACTTTCGACTATCAACTCACCACTTCATCTCTTCTGCCGTTTCCACATCAATTGAGCGGTGACTGCGGTAGAGATTGATAATGATCGCAATTGCCACCGCCGCCTCTGCAGCCGCTATCGTGATGATGAATATGGTAAAGAAAATGCCGTCAAGTTTGTCAGGATACAGGTATTTGTTGAACACAACAAAGTTTATGTTGACACTGTTTAATATCAGTTCTATTGACATGAGCATTGTGATCATGTTTCGACGTGTGAACAAGCCGTACATCCCGATAAAAAACAGCGCTGTGCTGACAAAGAGAATATGTGAAATAGGTATATCGCTCATTTTGACCTCACCCTCGTTCCCTCTCCTTTGCTTCCCTGCCACTGGCTGGATCGCAATGACGGGAGAGGGAGGCCGGGCTTTTATTTTTTAATCAACAATTGTATTAAGCAACTCATCTTTTAATTCATTGTTCTGCAATTTCAATCTCGCTCCGTCTCTCCAAACTTGCTGACCCTTGTGTGTCGATGGTCCCGCCTTTGGCGGGTTCGGAGGGGGCCGGGGTTTTGATCGCTATCACAATACATCCTACCATCGCAGCCAGCAATAAAAAGGTCACTGCTTCAAATGGCAACACATAACCATTGTCACCGGTTTCAAGCATCTGGGTGCCGATCTTATTTACACTCCAGTCAAATGGTCTGTCACCAGCTTTAAAATCATTTTTATAGATCAAAAAGTAGGTTAACGCGAAACCAAATAATACTGCCAGTATGGAGGCGACGGAACGTAAGACTGGTGGCCTTGACATTTCTTTTCCGGCTTGCTGGGTCAGGAAAATGGAAAAAATGATAAGAACGACTATGCCACCAACATAAACGACAATTTGTACCGCCGCAATGAATTCAACCTGTAACCAAAAATATAAACCGGCAATCCCGATCAATGAAAACAACAGCCAGATAGCAGAGCGGAATATTTTATTAGTGGTTACGGAAAGAATAGCTGTGCCAAGGATAAAAGCAGATAGCATGTAAAATATGATTTGTGATGCAGTCATTCCTGGTTTAAATTCCAAAATACAAATAACAAATTCCAAACAAATTCAAAAAGCTCAAATTAAGAAGCGAGGCGTTTTTGATTTGTAATTTTTCATTTTATTTGATTTTTGTTATTTGGATCTTGTGATTTATTTTTTGGTTTATTTGGTTCTTGTCGTTTGGATCTTGTGGTTTTTTATTAAATGCCCTCCCTGATCTTACTTCCGGGTAGGTTCAAAATCTTTGTCAGCTCAGTTCTGTCGGTTACACTGTGCTCAAAAGTCTGCGCCATTTTGATCGCATTGGTCGGACAAGCTTCGATACACAAATTGCAAAACGTACAGAGCTCGAGGTGATATACAAATTTGTCAATGGCTTTTTTCTTTTTACCATCGGGCTGTATATCAAACCTGGTGACAATTTTTATCGTTGCATTCGGACAAGCCAGCTCGCAAGCTGTGCAACCTGTACATGCATGCTCGTTGTGCTCATCATGTGGCATTACTACCTCACCCCGAAAACGCTCAGGCAAGAACAATGTGTCCTTATTATCCGGGTATTGCTGGGTGATCTTTTCTTTATGATGGCGCAGGGCATAACCGCCGGTGATCTTCATACCGGTCCATAGAGATTTAACTCCATGAAGAACGTCCTTTATGTATTTTACTATGAACATTGATCTCTCCTCCAGCTCATTACCCTTAAGGATAAGGAGCGGTGCTTTATATATTTAATCAACCAATGAACTACCACATCACCTTTTGTTCTTTATTCAGCTGAATAGAGAACAGAAAGTATCCCGACCAAGTCGGGACGACGCAACAAAAGCTTAATCATTGAACTGAAGCTGGTAACACAATTGATCATTTTAACAATTTTAAAGAACTTGCTTATCAATAAAGCCCGATCGGTCTAAGTTCCCCTTCGTCATTGCGAATTGCGAGCTATACGAAGCAGGAGTCAAGGGGCTTTAAAAATGCCATCCCATTATCGCCATAAGTGTTGCCAATAAAATATTGAACATGCTTATCGGCAATAAATATTTCCATTCAAGATTCAATAATTGATCGATGCGAAGTCTGGGGAATGTCCAGCGGAACCACATGATCACAAAGATCAAAAAGAACGTCTTGCCCATGAACCAAACACTTGATGGAATATAGTCCATGATCTCATTGAATTTGGTACCTGTACCAAAGTGCAATGGTTGCCAGCCTCCGAGAAACAACGTAGCACCGATCGCACACACGACAAATATATTTGCATACTCAGCCAAAAAGAACAACGCGAATTTCATCCCGGAGTACTCCGTATGAAATCCTGCTGTTAATTCTGATTCTGCTTCGGCCAGGTCAAAAGGCGCCCGGTTTGTTTCCGCAGTTACCGCGATCATAAAAATGACAAATGCGATCCAGACAGGAAGATGGCCTTTGAATATCCACCATCCGTTTACCTGTCCATCCACGATCGAAGAGATCTTAAGATCACCGGTAAGAATAACGATAACAAGGATCGCAAAACCGGCACTCAGTTCATAACTCACAATTTGCGCACCGCTACGCATAGCGCCGAGCAAGGAATATTTATTATTGCTGGCCCAACCTGCCATCAATACACCTATTACCGATACAGAAGAAACTGCAGCGACAAACAATATCCCGATATTGACATCCCAGATTTGTAGACCTTTCGCAAACATCAATGGCGCCATGATCACCATCGCAACGATCATTACAATAAATGGCGCTACATTGAACAGAAACTTATCGGCACCATCAGGGGTCATACCTTCTTTAACGATAAGCTTCAAAGTATCGGCTGTTGTTTGAAACATTCCCCCGGGTCCTACGCGATTTGGCCCTAATCTCAACTGCATCCGGGCAGACACTTTTCTTTCCATCATGATAAGTACCAGGCCAAGCATGGCAAACAAGCCGATAATGCAAACCCCAACAATGGCAAATTCAATTAGCATAGGCCATGGCCCGCTTAAGTTGTTATTCAGCCATTGATGAATACTGTTTGCTATGTTTTCTAATGAAGGCATACCTGCTGTTCCCTTCGCTTCTCCCGCCTTTGGCGGGCCGCAATGACGAGGGGACTCAGATTGTTATTTTATTATTTGAATCATAATCTCCAACTATCGCATGTTATTTTGATCCAATCTGCATTACTACTATTAAACTTCCGTTGCGTCGCGCTGAAGGCGCTCTTTTGGAGCACTCTTGTGCTGCAGTAATGCTCTTCAACAAGCTCCATCCTCTCCGAAGGTCCAGAGGAGTCCTTTGGGACCTTCTCCTTCCCGGTCAGGGAAGGAGCGGTACTTCAGTGCAAATCCAAACTTCATATCTTCCATTTCTTCCATCGCACATTACCAAACAAACAAAGAACGCTATAATCTAAGTTCCCCCGGGGTCCGGTGTTTACCTATCTATATCCGGTATCACCAGATCGATCATTGCCATTATCGCAACAAGATCACCGATCTTTCCGCCACGGGCCATTTGGTCCAATGCACTTAGATTACTAAAGCCCGGTGAACGGAACTTAATACGATATGGTGTCGTCCCACCTTCACTTACTATATACACCCCAAATTCCCCTCTTGCTGTTTCTACTCTTGAATAATATTCTCCTTTTGGGAGTTTTAATACCGCTTTTGTTTTTGCCTGGATATCACCTTCCGGGATATTATCGATCAATTGTTGGACAATTGAAAGTGACTGCCGCATTTCTTTCATCCGCACTATATATCTTGCGTAACAATCACAGCCTGTTTCAAGTACTTCATCAAACTGCAATTTGCTATATACTTCGTAAGGATATAGTTTTCTTATATCACAACTTACGCCACTTCCTCTTGCAGTGGGACCGGTACAACCATAAGAAATTGCATCTTCTTTTGACAGGTAACCAACGCCTTGCATCCTGTTTTCAAAAATCACGTTCCCGGTCAGTAATTCATCGTATTCATCGATCTTGCTTTTAAAATGATCGATGAAGGCGTGAACTCTGTTTTGAAAATTCGGATGTATATCAGTCATTACACCTCCCGGTACCATATAGTTCATCGTTAATCTTGTGCCGCAAGTTTCTTCCATGATATCATTGATCATTTCACGTTCACGAAAGGCATGAAAGAATGGAGTGAGTGCACCAATATCCATTGCACCCGCGCCCCACCAGAGCTGGTGTGAGGCCAATCTTGTCAATTCATCCATCAATACTCTTATCACCTGTGCTCTTGGCGGCACTTCTATCTGCATTCCTTTCTCCACACACATACAACAAGCATGATTATTAATATGCGAAGAAAGATAGTCCATCTTGCTTGTTACATAAATGAATTGACGGAAACTCAAGCTCTCACACATCTTTTCAATCGAACGATGAATGTATCCAAGATGCGGTTCAACTTTTTTTATCGTTTCTCCATTCAGGGTAATTACCAAATGAAGCACACCATGTGTTGACGGATGTTGCGGACCGATATTGATCACCATATCGCCGAAAACATCGGGTTCGCCGGTGCCAGGTTGCTTTACTATTTCAGTTTCCCTATACAAGGTTTATTATTTATTATTAATTATTGATTATTTAGTGCTTTAAGTCATAATTAATAATTTTTACAGTTTGATCATGTTTACAGGATCTTCAAAATCTTTTCGCATCGGGTTTTTCCCTTCCCATCCATCGGGCAGGATCAATAATCTCAGATCGGGATGATTTAGAAAATTCACTCCAAACATTTCATATACTTCTCTTTCATGAAACTCTGCTGTTCTCCAGATATGCGATACCGTTTCTATTTCTGGTTTGTTTCTGTCCAATTGTACTTTTACAACCAACTGGTGACGGTATGTTGTCGACTCAAAATGATAAACCATTGTAAGATGAGTCTTCCAATCTATACAAGTCAGGCAAAACAAATAATCAAAACTCAATTCAACCTTATTTCTGAGCACATCCACTGCCGGGTGAAAACCGGCCGGTGCAATATTTATATTTACCCATTCGCCGCTTTCTTCAATGGTCGCGGTGGGGAAAAATTCGGTGAGTTTTATTTTTAATTCCTCTTTGGTCATTAATTAAGATGCTTTTTGGTTCCCGATATTTATCGGGACTATTTTACTTTCCTCCCGTATTTGTTCTCTTGTTAATCCCTTTTTGATCTTGTCCTGTAATAACATTAATGCATTGATCAATGCTTCCGGTCTTGGCGGACACCCGGCAACATAGACATCAACCGGAATCACATGGTCTGCACCTTTAACTACTGAATAGGTGTTGTAAAAGAAGGGGCCACCACTTGTCGCACATGCACCCATCGCGATCACATATTTGGGGTCACCCATTTGGTCATATAGTCTTCTTAATACGGGGGCCATCTTATTTACAATAGTGCCTGCTATTATTATTACATCAGCTTGTCGGGGAGTTGCTCTTGCAACCTCGAATCCAAAGCGGCTCCAATCATACTTGGCTGAGGCGGCACTCATCATTTCGATGGCACAGCAGCTGGTGCCAAATACCAATGGCCATAACGAATTGCTCCTTGCCCAATTGATCACATCGTCAAGCTTTGTGACCAACACACCCCCGGTTGCCGTTTGATGAACATCCCCGGGAAAGGCAAGGGGTGAATCCGATTGAAACCGCCCGCCAACCTCCGAAGGAGGTGTTTTGGAAGCGTCGCCATTCTTAATTTGGTCATTTGACATTTCGAAATACAATTGTGGTCAAAAAATAAACTGGCAATGTGATAATGCCAAAGTCCCCTTTAGCGGTCCCGAATAGCTATCGGGATTAAGTGCTTCTGTTTCTATTGCCACTTTAATGCCCCTTTTTTATGCGCATACAGAAAACCCAGAAACAGAATGAAAAAGAAAATCATAATTTCTACCAGAGCTATCCAACCCATGCTTTTAACGACGACAGCCCATGGATAAAGAAATATCAGCTCAACGTCGAAAATCAGGAATATCAACGCAAATAAATAATAACCAACATTGAATTGTATCCAGCTTGGCCCTTTTGTCGGGACACCGCATTCATAAGGCTCGCCTTTTTGCTTATTTTTTGATGCTTTTAAAACTACTTTAGAAATAAGGATGGCAATACCAGAAAATGCAATGGCTGAGATCATTAAAACAATGAGTGAGGCTGCACCCATAGAGTAATTAGATTTTTACGAATATAGCAAGTGTGGTTGACATCCAAATATGAGAGTTATCAACGAAAGAAATGTTCAAAATCATATTGTAAATCTCGTTTCTACCCGTATAGTTCCTGGTGAATTGATTTTTTATCATAACCCAGTGCAAGAATTCTTTGTTTGGCTTCATCGATCATCACTTTCCATCCGCAAAGAAGAAATAATGCAGGTTGTCTGTTCGCACAAAGTTCTTCGTAGATGGCATGTACATAACCCTTGCGGCCGTCCCACTCTTCGCGTGATAAAGTAGGGATATAATGAAAATTTTCGAGACCAAGGTTTTTCATTTCTTCATAATACAGCAGATCAGTTTTTTTTCTTGTACCAAAGATGAGGTAAATATCTTTATGAGGAATGTTGTGAAGTTGAATGTAATGTGCCATGCTGCGGAATGGCGCGATGCCGGTACCGGTACAGATCATGAAGATCTCCTTCAGGTAATCTTCTTCATCCAATGTAAAAACACCCTGCGGGCCACGCAGTGTTAATTCACTGCCCACATCAATATGATCAAACAAATACGCTGTACCTAAGCCGCCTTCAAGCAATACAATGACAAGTTCAACGATGTTGGTCCCGTCGGGCCAGCTTGCGATCGAATAACTTCTTATTCTTTTATTCGGTTTTTCATGAATCGGCAGGTCAAGCGTGACAAACTGCCCGGGAATAAAATCAAATTTTTCCAATTCGGGTATCTGGATCCAGTAGCGTCTCGTGTTTGGGGTTTCATTTTCTATGCGGATCACCTTTCCGGTTCGCCAGGGTTGAAGCGCCATAAAAAAAATTTATTCAAAGTACAAAACAATGTGGAATTACAAAATGTTATTAAAAACAGGAAGTGTTCCAGCCTGGATTTTACGCGCCAAACGCCGTGGTACGTTGTGCCTTTTTGTAGTCCAGCATGTTTCCAACCTGGGACATTACTTTACAACCAAATAAAAAAAGCGGCACCGAAGCGCCGCCTTTCTGCCTAATGGCAAGCAATCGAACTTTTAAAAATAAAAAAAATCCTGAGAGCACCAAATATATTTTAAACACGAACATCAGGAACTAACTCTTTTATCTTCCTGGTAGTACAGTAATGTATCTTCCCTTTCCACGTATAGCGGATCACCAGTTCATTTGTCGCGGCAAGTTTCAACTTAACACCTGCCGATTTTATACCCGCGGGATATACCAGTAATACTTTATTAATAGTAACAGGGACCATAATGGTGGTGTCATTTTTTTCAATCCCGGTATAAACGATCTTTTTTACAGGCAGCTCAGTTATAATCTCGGATTTTATGTCATATTGTTTTCCATCGATCCAAAGACCTGTAATGTTAACTTTCTCTTTCTTAGGGATCGATAAGTAAAACCAGTAATTAAAGTTTTGCTTGTGCTCTCTTTGTTTGATACCGTTCTTTTCTTCAATATCTTTTTCCCCGGGTCGGATAATGGTACCTGGTATACTGGCTTGTTTATAAGCATATACTTTTTTTACCTGTGCATAGCTGAACAAATAGGCAGCAACCTGGCAAATGAGGAGAATAAGTATCTTTTTGCTCATACTATAAAGATGCGACAATGCCTTTATCGGCACACAAAAAACTGTTAAGAAAAAGCCCTCGTTTTGAGGGCTCCCGTTATCGTACTACTTTTTGAATGTGTCGATACTTGTTATTGTCACTGTAGATGCTCAAAATATAGGGGCCTCGTGCAAACCTGCCGATATGAAGATTTCCATGCTGGTAATTTGTCTCTTTCCGGTAGATCTCCTGCCCCTGCATATTATATAATTGTATGGATATCTTTTTTACATCCGTTTTGTTTCCGATCCTGTACTCAATTATATCATCTGTAACGGTAGGATAGATCTTAGCGATAAATGTCTTGTCATTCAGTATCGGGTTATTGATGCCCGTGACAAGATTCGGTGTACCAAGATGGGCATAGTAGAGTCCGTTTCCATGTGTGCCAACGACCATCACATTATCTTCCGGCCGGTAAGCAAGCGAATTAATGACGGCAAAGTTCAGCGTCGTTCCCCCTTCCCGCTGCCAATTGGGTGATCCGCTTGCAAGCAAGGTGGTTCCGAGGTTCTCAACTGCAAACAAACCTGCTGCTGTGCCTACATAATATTCTGTAGTGGGATTATTCGATGCATCTTTTTTTACAACGATCATACAGCTGCGGGCAGAAATATATCCCGATGTAGTTGTCCCGGCAAGATTACCTTCTGCATCTCGCCATGTTGGACTTGCGCTCTTGGCATTATTGGTCCAGATAATACTTGTTACATTATTAAAATTGGCGCCTACAGTTCTTCCATAATTTGTAATAACGGCCATCACCTCGTTATCATTATTTGGATTAACAGCGATATCCTGGATATTCAAACCCGAAAGATTGACACTGGCGGGAGTAATATTCACTGGTGTGGCGCCTGCTGCAGCATTTCTTGGATCATCCAACCTGAATATTCTTCCATCCGTGGTCCCAAAATACATAGAATGACTAGTACCATAGTTGCCGCGGGTGAATGCGATGGCTCTAATGGCAATATTAGTTCCATTACTGGGATTTACAGCGCTGCTTACACCCGTTAACTCTGTCCACTGGGCTGATGAAACGGTTGCCGCATTTACAGTCCGGAAGAGCCTGTTAAAATTCACATAGAAAAGAATTTCTGTATTATCGGGGTGTATCTTAAAGTTGGTAACAAATTCTCCAAACTCTGTTGTAGATCCGGAAAATGAAGGAGTCAATCCATTAGGACGAATTTCTGATGCATTGAATGTGGATAGTAGTTGACCGCGACGAATACTGCCAAACTGTACTCCACCGTATAAAAACTGAACGGTTCCATTCTTTTTAGAAATACCAACAGAAGCGCCATCACCTCCAATCAGGCGACGATGGTTATTGCTATCAGCTGGAGCAGTTCCCGCAATGCCGGACTTATCTCTAAATTGTGTACCGTTATCCTGTGCGCCGCCAGCAAAATTATTCGTTCCTGCTTCGGGATCTATTGCTACCCGGTAATATTGAAGCGTTTGATAATTATTTAAATGTGTCCATGCAACGGACGAGCCCCCTGCTGTAATATCATTAGTGATACGTATACCGCCATCGTCTGAACTTATTGCTTCATTGGAATTGGACGGGTTAAAAACAAAATTGTGAATATCAGGGTGGCTGTTTGGATAAAACGTCAACGTTGGCAATGTATTTCCATAACCCCCGATCCAGGAAGTGGCAGCAGTACTTGCAAAACCATTTGTAGAACGATATAAACTTGTGCCACCAAGGATCACAAAATTCGGATCGTTTGGCTTTACCGTTATAAACATATCGTATCCGCCTTGAATGGTAAAAGGATCTGTTGCATCATGATCGCCACCGGGAAAATCAGGAAGATTTGCTGACAGGTTTGTCCAGGCATTTCCTGAGGTCATATCAAGTTTGAACAGATCAGCCTCTTTGTTTCGACCGGCACTTGTATTAATTAAGCCATTTTCATATAACACATATAATATGTTCTCATCTGAAGGAGCTAATGCAAGTAATGTTCTTCTTGTGTCATAAAATGGTGAGCCACCAACGTCAGTGGAAGTGTATGCATTACCTCTCCAGCCATCTACCGAATCGACCCCAAGCGTCTGTCCGCCGGCCAATCTTGTATATGAATTAAAATTACCCGTTGTGGATCTCCATACACCTCTTAATGAAAGATCAGGTGCAGATCCCGTGATTGCCACATACACTTTTCCTGTTGGTGATATCACAACATCACCTTGTCCCCCGGCCGCAAATCCTGCTACAGCGCTTCCAAAAACTGTATGGAAACTTGTACCGCCATTCTGAGAACGAACAACTCTCCGGTGACAAGCAACGTAGACATCACCGTTAGTTGGATTCACTGATATCCTATGAACATAATCAAAGGGGTGATCGAATCTCTCCGGTAAACCGCCACCGAGTGTGTTGCCATTGAAGTCGGTAATATTCGTTAAGGACAATCTTGTCCAGGTAGCACCATTATCGGTTGACTTTAGCAGTCCGTAAGCCAGGTAACCGGCGCCTGTGGCATCCGTAGAACTTCCTACATATTCACCTCCGCCGGCATACCAAATATCCTGGTTACCGGGTCTTGGATCCTGTGCTATTGACGACACATTGTGTACTTCATTGGCAGGAGTCACCTTGGTCCAGTTGGCACCGCCATCGGTTGATCTGAATATTCCGCCACTTACTCCACCGGCTAATAATACCCTGTTAGAAGTTCCATTGTAACGGATATCATAGGCCAGGCCTCTTGTTCGGCCGCCGTTGTTATTTGGACCCGCTGGTATATAACTGTTTTGAATAGTTAATCGTGCAGTGGATGACCAGGTTGTCCGCTCGGGGATGGTTCTCGCAAAATCAACTTCCTGGTGACGCAGACCAAAAAGGGCCTCGCCAGTCGTAGGGTCCTTGACCATATCGGCTTCATACTTCCAGCGATGATATTGATAAACGGCTTCCTTCTCTTCGTTTTCGTCGAGGAGTTCATTTGGCTCTTCCCGGTGGCTCTTAGATTTATCCAATACTAAAAAAGACACAACCGCAACTAGCGAGACAAACAATACATACGCAATAACCTTTCTTTTCATATTTGACTTTTAGGGTTTGGCAAGATACTTAAATCTGGCTGACAGCGTTCGCTCATGCAACAGGCAAATGTCATATTTTTGTTTCGGATGAGTGTTAAGGATTTGATGAACGTATTCTCTGACTCCCCCCGCCTTTTTCAACTGGTGGACAGGCTTTCTTTTTCCCAGCCCCAAAAAATTTACCTTGAAAACCTCCAGGGTAGCTCACCCGAGTTTTTTATCGCCGCGATCTTTGAACATCCGGTCTGCTCACAGTTTAATCACCTGATCGTTTTAAATGATGCTGAAGATGCCGCATATTTTCATAATACCCTTGAAAACCTGACAGGGGCATTGGATATTTTTTACTTTCCATCTTCATTTAAGCAAAGAAAGAACTTCCACCTGCTAAACAGCAGCCACGTAATGTTACGAACGGAAGCGTTGACCAGGATCGCTTCACATTTGAATAGTTCGGGCGTTGTTAATAAAAAGGTCCTGGTCACCTATCCCGAGGCTTTTTTTGAGAAAGTTGTCGTGCCGGCTACAATTTCTTCCAACATAGTGTTTATCAAAAATGGTGATACGATCGATACCGCGAACTTATTGTTGAAACTTGCTGACCTTGGGTTTGAAAAAACTGATTTCGTTTATGAACCGGGTCAGTTCGCCATCCGGGGCGGCATTCTGGATATTTATTCCTTTGGGAATGAGAAACCGTATCGTATCGAGCTGTTTGGAAATGAAGTGGATTCAATAAGGATCATTGACCCTGAAACGCAGTTAAGTGAAAGAAAACTGTTACAGGTAAGTATTATTCCTAATATCGAGACACAGTTCGTCGGTAAAGAAAAGATCTCTTTGCTTGAATTTTTGCCGGAGAATACAATTGTGTGGATCCGCGATGATGCCTTATTGTTTGAAAGGATCAGGCTGGCTGAAGAAGAATTGGAAACTTTTTTTGAGTCGAAGACCGATGGCAGATCAGGGGATGAAGCCTACCAAACCCAGCAGGCCAATTTTACCATTAATGATTTTATTCCGGCTAATGCCCTGCAAAAACAAATCAAAGACCGGTCCTGTGTTTATTTTGGAGATGAACCGCAAGATCCCGCGGTTCTTACCATTCAATCCACTACAAAAGCACAACCGGCTTTTAACCGTCGCTTTGATCTGTTGATAAAAGATCTTAAGAACTGGGAGCAAAAAGGGTTCACCATTTACTTATTTGCCGAAAATCCAAAACAACTTGAACGATTGCGGATCATTTTTGAAGACCTGAAATCGGATATAGTCTTTACTCCCGTTACAATATCCATTCATGAGGGTTTTATAAACGAGGATCTGAAAGTGATTTGCTACACGGATCACCAGATCTTCCAACGTTATCATAAGTATCGTGTTAAACAAGCCTATAATAAGAATAAGGCCCTGACATTAAGGACACTCCGTGAATTGCAGCGGGGTGATTTTGTAACACATATTGATCATGGGGTGGGAACGTTCAGCGGTTTGCAAAAAATTGAGGTGAACGGAAGATTACAGGAAGCCGTGAGGATCATTTATAAAGATTCAGATATTCTTTATGTAAATATCAATGCGCTTCACAAGATCGCTAAGTATACCGGTAAGGATGGGACAATTCCGAAGATCAATAAACTGGGAAGCGATGTTTGGAATAAGTTAAAGGATAAGACCAAGGCTAAGGTTAAGGAGATCGCATTTGACCTCATCAGGTTATACGCAAAACGAAAAGCTCAGCAGGGATTTGGCCACAGCCCGGATAATTACCTACAAACTGAATTGGAAGCCTCATTTATTTATGAAGACACACCCGACCAAAGCAAGGCCACTGCAGATGTAAAAAAAGACATGGAATCGGCATCCCCGATGGACAGGCTGATCTGTGGTGATGTTGGATTTGGTAAAACTGAGATCGCCATTCGTGCCGCATTTAAAACTTGCATTGACGGCAAACAGGCGGCTGTACTCGTACCGACAACCATTCTTGCCTTCCAGCATTATAAAACTTTTAGCGATCGATTAAAGGATTTCCCTGTAACAGTTGATTATATCAATCGTTTTAAATCGGCAAAAGAAAAAAAAGAGACCCTTAAGAAACTTGAAGAAGGAAAGATTGAAATAATAATCGGGACTCATGCACTGCTTGGAAAAGAGGTGAAGTATAAAGATCTCGGTTTATTAATTATAGATGAAGAACAAAAATTCGGGGTGGGTCATAAAGAAAAGATCAAAACGATAAAGACCACAGTGGATTGTTTGACATTAACGGCTACACCAATTCCGAGAACATTGCAATTTTCGCTGATGGGGGCAAGGGACCTGAGCATTATCAATACACCTCCACCGAATCGCCAGCCGATACAGACTGAGGTGCATGTTTATAACCAGGATCTGATCCGTGAAGCGATCTATTATGAAACCGAAAGAGCCGGGCAGGTATTTTTTATTTACAACCGAGTGCAGGGTTTACAGGAAATGGCTGACATTATCCAGGCACTTTGTCCGGATCTGAGTGTCGGCATTGCGCATGGTCAAATGGAAGGCCATGAACTGGAAAAACATATTCTCGATTTTATCGATAAAAAATATGACGTGCTTGTTTGCACCAATATTGTTGAAAGTGGTGTTGATATTCCCAATGTAAATACCATTATTGTAAACAATGCCCATCAATTTGGACTAAGCGATCTGCACCAGCTGCGTGGCAGGGTAGGGCGAAGCAATAAAAAAGCCTTTTGTTATTTGCTGTCACCACCGGTGAGCACATTGCCTGATGACTCAAGAAAACGACTGCAGACGTTAGAGCAGCATAGTGAACTAGGCAGCGGGTTTCAAATTGCAATGAGGGACCTTGATATTCGCGGCGCAGGAAATCTATTGGGTGGCGAGCAAAGTGGTTTTATGGCAGAGATCGGGTTTGAAATGTACCAGAAGATACTGGATGAAGCGATCCGGGAATTAAAAAGAAGTGAGTTTAAAGAACTGTTCAAAGAAGAAATTTCGCGTCAGGATGATTTTGTGCAGGATTGCACCATTGATACTGATCTTGAGATCCTGATACCTGATGATTATGTTGAAAGCATTACCGAACGCCTGTCCCTCTATCAAAGATTAGATAATTGTGAGAACGAAGAGGAATTGCTATCAATGGCAGGAGAAATGAAGGATCGTTTTGGCCCATTGCCCCGGGAAGTGAATGATCTTTTTGTTACTGTCCGTTGCCGCAAACTGGCGGTTGAGCTTGGTTTTGAGAAAATGAGCCTAAAAGATGAAACGCTCCGGTGTTATTTCATCAATCGACCCGATTCACCATATTTTGAATCACAGACTTTTCAGCAAATTCTTTCGTTTATACAAACCGGTACCAACAAGGCAAAGCTTAAGCAAAGCGGCAAACTGTTTATTATGATCGTCAATGAGGTAAGCTCAATGGAAGCGATGCATCGGTTTTTGGAAACCATGTACAGGTTTTGCTTTAGCACTGCTACGGTAAAAGCCTGAAAAGTGTTTTTACCAAAGGAAACAGCGTAAAACCCACCTGCTTTATTTACGTAAAAATGTTATTTTTAAAGATAAATCTGGCTATGAGAATCCATCCAATTCCTTTCACCATCCTGCTTTGCCTGTTCTCGATTATTTCCTTTTCTCAAAAAGATACCAGCAGCGCATTGCAGCTACGCAGCGGAAAAGTTTTTACTGAAAAAAATATTACAGCAGGAAGTGTAAGCGCATTTACTGAAAGATTACAAAAAGTAAATGGAAAAGCATTCGCAGTTCTTCAATTTGAACGACTACCAACACCGGCGGATAAACAGCAGCTTGCCGCTTCGGGTATTCAATTGCTTGAATATGTTCCAGACAATGCTTACACGATTTGCATTACAAAAAATATCGATAACCCCGTCTTGCAGAAATCCGGAGCAATATCAATTTTTGAATTAACGCCTGAACAAAAAATGCATCCCCGGATGGCCAAAGGAATTTTTCCTTCCTGGGCTGTAAGGACCCCTGGCATGGTTGATGTATGGATCAGTTTTCCCAAAACCATTTCTTTTGACGAGATCAGAAAACTATTGACTGAAAGGAATATTGCTATCACATCGATTCAATACAGCAGTTATCATATCATCGGGTTGAGAATTCCCCGTAACCGGCTTACAGAAGTTGCCTCATTTCCATTTATTGAATATATCGAACCAGCGCCACATGGACCACAGCCGTTGAATTATATAGCCAAACAGAATTCAAGGGGCAATGTTTTAACTGCGGCAGCGGGTGTCGGCGGTTATGATTTGAAAGGAAACGGTGTAGTGATCGGTGTTGGGGATAATGCTGATCCGCAATATCATGTCGATTTTACCGGGAGATTAATCAATTTCGGGCCCGCCGAATACGCGTATCATGGAACCCATGTGTACGGCACTGTAGGTGGTGGAGGAATTAATGGTGAACAATATGCCGGATATGCACCGAAATCAAACATGATCGTACAATACCTGGCTGGCATATTAACCAATGCAGCTGCTTACGTTAATGACTTTGGAATGGTGATAACAAACAATTCGTACGGCGATGTGGTTGGAGATTGTGATTACATGGGTTATTATGATCTGCAAAGCCGTGCCATTGATCTGATGGCAATTGATCTTCCTAACCTTCAACATGTTTTTGCTGCAGGGAATGATGGCGTGTTAACGTGTTTAAATTACCCAAGTTCATTTCGTACTGTGTTGAGTGGTTATCAATCTGCTAAAAATGCTTTAAGTGTTGGCGCTACTGACAGAACAGGTGTCGTGACATCCTTTTCAAGCCGGGGCCCGGTTAAAGATGGAAGAACAAAGCCAGAAGTTATGGCTGATGGTTTTTTTACCATTTCGACGGTGCCTACTCCCGATGATGGGTATGGTCCCCAACAGGGAACCAGTATGGCTACTCC